>CANRJF010000044.1 GCA_947630855.1 uncultured Lachnospiraceae bacterium | reverse complement strand
GAACAGTTGGTAGAAGAGATGTGTGACATAGTGCGTTCAATGAACTATGAAGCAAATGAGCCCCACCTGGATGTCACACCAGAGGAAAATCAATTATATTTAGAAGCATATCTTAAAATATTAAAAAGTGAGATGCTAATATATGGATATGAGAGTGAGAAAGACCCTGTATATTACAGGGATTTATGGATGAACGGTACAGAATTTAAAGATATGTTGGAGAATAAGGCATATCGAAGATGTCCATATCTTTATTACTATGATGATTTGGACGGGGATGGCAAACCGGAATTTGCCACGAACCAGGGGTGCCTTTATATTTTCAACTATGAACTGGGGGATAATTCATGCAGGATATTGCATTGGGAACAGTCATGTTATTTTAAAAAACTGATTGGCGCAGGGCAAATTTGGCAACATGATGGGTTGCACGCGGATGTTATAAGAGACAGGTTTATTATTTTTAATGAAGAGAACAGGGGAGAAAAAGTTTTAGGTTTTCAGGAAGGAGTGGGACGTCATCCTTTTTACGTGGTGGAGATAGGAGACGATGAGTCATTCCATGTGGGAAAGGAAAAATGGGATGAAATTACAGCCCCGTTTTTTGAGATGGCAGAGAATCATGAGATACCGGAACTGACGCTGGAAGAAGTATTTGGTGAATTGTTGGAGAAGGAAGAGCCGGTGGATTATAAGAATTATGAGATGGATAGGAATTGGGAAGGACTAGAGATAGCTGCAGATGAAGGGGATACAGTTCCAATTGGAAAGAATATAGAATATCCATATTTACGTTTGGAAATGTCAGAGAATTATGAAAATTTGTCACAAATTAACACGCTAATAGAGCAGGATGTGGAAAATCATTGTGACGGAGAATTAAATTATTATAGTTTAGAATATGGGATTACATATTTGAGTGATGATTATGTCAGTATTTTATATCAAGGTACGATGATGCATGTAGGGACGGCACATCCCAATGATATTGCGTGGGGAACTACGATTGATATGCGGACGGGAGAAATGGTATCAATAGAAGAAATTATTGAACTGCCTGAACTGGAAAAGAAACTGGAACAGACAGGGCTTAACACGGTCAGGGGATATGATGCAGATACATATAGAGAAGAAATGGAAATAAACTTTTATGAACAATATTTGAACTATAAACTTGAAGCAGATGATGAAAATCATTATCATGATTACTATTTGAAGCAAGATAAAATTGGGGTTTTATTCGGCGTTTCTCACGCTATTGGGGATTATATGATTGTGGAGTTTGACAGATAAAAAATGCAGGATAAAAAGGGGAGTATTCCGCCAGAACAGACAACCTGTTTTAAGTTGACAGAGATATTCAATTACTGATATCATATTGAATGGAAAAAGTTGATAGAGAAAATTATTTAGACAGAATCAATATAGCTATTTTTTGGGGAGGTATGTGATGTCTGATATATATGCATATGATGCCGCAGTTGTTGTGACACCAAGGGATTTTAAACGCGTGGAGTGCTGTAATGACAGGATTGTGAAATACCTTCCTGTGCGGAAAGTGCTATTTGTCGGAAGCGAAGAACTGGGACAAATGATAAGGGAATCCGAAATGGGTGAAAAAGCAGGATTTGTCAATGAAAATGATGTGATTCCCTTTGATGCGGTTTATCAGTGTATGGTTGAAGTTATGGCAGACATTTTGCAGGGGCGTGAACTGCCAAGAGGAATTGTAGGATGGTATTATCAGCAGTTTTTGAAAATGCAGTATGCCAGAGTGTGCAAGGATAGGTATTATATGTCCTGGGATGGAGATACCGTGCCTTGTAAGGAGTTCACAATGTTTGCGGAAAACGGGAAACCTTATTTTGATATGAAGCACGAGTATCGTGATGAATATTTTGTGACAATGAATGCCCTGGATTCACGTCTTGGAAAAACAGTTGATAAGTCATTTATCTCAGAACATATGCTGTTTGAATGTGAGTATATGAAGGAAATGCTGGAGAAGATAGAAAGCCGCAGCGATATTCCGGGAGAAGCATTTTGGGAAAAAATTCTGCACACGATTCGTCTTGAACATATTCAGGAAAGCAGTTTCAGTGAATTTGAAACTTACGGCACGTATATGTCGGTATACCATCCTGATATCTACGAATTCCGAAACTGGCATTCTTTTCGGTATGGTGGATACTATTTTCACCCGGAGCAGATGAGTGAACGGGATTATCAGTGGCTTGCCAAGGATTTTTTTGCAATCTCCTTTGAAAAAAGTCATACAGTAAGGTCGGATTTGGATAATCTGTTTAATAATGTGGTTTATCAGAGTAAACTTACAGCCCGTCAGATGGTCCAGATTGCCCAGGAGGAATCAGAAGGGTACGAGGAAGTCTGGGAAGAGGGGGAATAAATTTTTTCATTCTGAGAAAAATTGTGGTGCCTGGTTTTTTATTATAAGGTGTAAAATTTTAGAATTTTGCTAAAAGTTTTACACCTTATTTTTGCAAAGGATTGCCAAGCGTTATAACCAGTTTAATGCTTTCTTTTTTACCTTTGAATACCATTCATTTTCATCACGTGATACTTTTGCCTGTTCCATAGAGTATTCAAATATCTTTTTTACTTGCTCAGAATTTGGAACATATCCAGCCTTATAAGATTGTTCTATCATGTTGATAAATACATCCAATTCCAATGGAACTATTACAGAATTTCCCCCATAAAAAGCGATATTCATAGTATGTAACGCATAAAAATAGGCAATACAAGATTCGTTGATTTTAGGTGCTATAAATAAACAATACGCTTCTTTTCCTGTTTCCTTTTTCAGCTTGGCAAGGTGTCTTGAAACAGGTTCGCCTTCCATTTCATATTGTTTCTGCCCTGATTGCATTGTTACTTCAACTGCAAGTCCGAAATTTCCGTAGTCACATATTATATCAGCCATATTACCTGCTGCCGTAGACATAGGCTGCCCTTTATCATCAAGTTTTAAATTTGCCTTAATATCACCACCATCAAGCATAGTCATAGCACGCCATGTATTCCACTCTAACATGAGTGGCGCATCATAAAGCATATTCTTTTTAATGTCATCAAAAACTGTCATTACATCATCATAGTCTTTATATTCTTTTAGGTTTTTAACCTGATTATTTATAATTTCTGCTTTCTTAGCAGCAATAGCATCTTCTAGTATATCCTTTAAATTTTCGTTAGTTTCTATTGTTAAATTACTGGTGGTTCCTGTTATTTCTGCTACCTGTTGCAACAACCGTTCCCTATCATCTGAGTATAATACAGGTACTGCGGCATTAAAGAGATACTCCTTATACTTATGTTCATTTTCAACATATACTGGTTTACGGTCAGTTGTTTGAAGAAAATACTCTACTTCTGCTTGTTTTTCAGGCATAATGGAAAGTGAATGTCCTCTTTGCGATATCTCAACCATTCCTGTTGCCCGCAGATATCTAAAACAGGCATCAGCATAATCTCTCATATTACTGGCTTTTGTTTTAATAAATTTGTCAAGCGATTTATCTCTTGACTCACGGGTTTTAATATTTCCTTTGTTTATGTCATATTGATATATTTTTTCCACTTCATTACGAATATATGTTCCTCTAAATACTTTATAACTTGTCTCAGCATATGCTTTCATTCTACGAAACTGCGTTATTTTGGAAACAATAGTTTCAAATTTATTATAATGTGTTAACTGCATTCCAAAAATCATTAATTCATCAAAACTCAAAGTTCCTAATTCATAAATCAATCTAAATATTTCAAGATATGGCTTTACTCCAAACAAACCTTTAAAATGTTCTGGTTCTTTATGATATGGAGAAGGTAGCTGAAACTTTAAAAGCTGCCTTAATAATATCTCTTCCGTTCTTTTTCCGCTAATCAACTTTTTGCCGGGTTCTGTCAGTTTAATTGTTGGTTTTAAATCAACAAATCCAAGAGCTTTAGGTGCACGTGTAATTCTATCTCTTGCACTTAAAGCCATATCTTTATCCGATCCTTGCCCTTCAAAATCACTGCCTTCAGCTAATTTTTTAATAAAAGCAACCTGAATATCTGGATTCCATACTTCTCCTTCAAAATTATTGTGCAAGACTTCTATCTCTGGAATCATCTTTAATGGAGAACGCGGCGAAGTTGTAAAAAAAAGCGTCTTACTTTTTAAATATGCCATTTGATAACCTCCTTAGTAATTAGTCACAATAATATGCCTTGCATCTGCTTTGAACCTGTTTCTAATATTAACAGCATAAGATTTTTCATATTCTTCAACAATATTAAAACCATATAATTCTTCCGTTAACGGCGTTTTCCCAATTACCAAAAGTGCTTTACATGGCAAATTAAAAAAATCATTTGCTAATCTTCTATGCTCATTCTCTCCAAATCCATTTTTATATGCTTCGTTTCCATAATCACTAAAAATACAATCATAAGGCGGGTCCAAAAATATAAAGTCATCTGTCTGAGCCATATTGAATATTTCTGAATAGTCACAATTATATATATCTGTACGTTTTAGTAACTGGTAATGGTCATCTGTTATCAATTTTGTATTCAAATTCTTATACCTGCCAAATGGAACATTAAATTCACCATTAGCATTATATCGTATCATGCCAGAATATGCTGTTTTATTAATAAAAAAATAAATTACCGAATCCAAATACTCAGGTTCTGTTTTTTTATTAAACATATCTCTCATTTTGTAATACAAATGTTCATTTTTATTTTCTATCTTTTCATCTGGATGTTGTTTTTTTAGTTTTTCATATTCGTTTTGATTAGTCTCATAGATTTTTTGCAATTCATCCAGTTGGATTCTCACTGTGGGATAGGCTTCTTTCATCTCTTGGTAAAATGAAAATAATTTAGTGTTTACATCATTTATTATTGCTTTATCCGGCTCCAAGTAGAAATACAATGCCCCGCCTCCAAAGAAAGGCTCTATATATCTATTGTATTTTGATGGCATATTGTTCACAAAATGCCAGATTTCTTTAGATTTACCACCTCTATATTTAATCATTGGATTCATAACGATTCCTCCTTATATTCCTTTTACTATTATATTTATTTATCTGAATAATTGCAAGCACAATTTACGAACACTTGTTCTTGCTTATAAAAGAAAAGTATACAAATAAAGAATGCATTGGCAAATTGTCGAATATCCTCTAAGTTTGTTGAAAATAAGCGATATTAACAGTATAATAATAATTGGTATTGTTAGTAATAATGCTTAGTTTAAAATAAGGAGAATATGATGACTAAAAAAGAGATTACGAATTTTTTGGATTTACATCCATTTAAGGAATTTTCAGTTGCAAGACTTGAATACAGTCTTTATCTGACGCCGGAAGTGGAAAGTTTTGTTAATAAATATACGGACGAGTATATGCCGACATCTGAGGAAGAGAGGCAGGAAAGGAATATAGTGGAAGAGACGGACGCTCCTGATGACCTTATCAGGCTGATGCGTAAATCTCTGCATAATAGAAACTGCTCGATACTCCGGCAAAAATTACTTCAGCATGAGGAAGAAATTATGCCATTAATCCAGAAAAAAGCCTTGACAAACAGACAGGATAATTTTATTGAAAATGCACTGCATTTTTTCCTTCATTCTGAGAAGAACTGCTGTGACTGGATTATAGAAAATTATAATTCTATGAAAAGTGAATATATGAAGTCTCTGTTGTGCCTGGTCCTGGGTTTTCGTGGAGACGTTTCCCTTATTCCGATGTTGATGCGGGAAACAGAGCGGTTTGAAATGGATTATCCCTACGAGGATTATGAACAGGCGCCTTTTCTGGCTGTGTATGAACTTGCAGTCCGGTTTATGAATTATAAATAGTGGTTTTTGATACAAGGTGTAAAATCTTACATTTGTAATGAAAGATTTTATACCTTTTTTTCTTGACAAATAATACTATGCGTTATATAGTATTATGCGAGGGGAGGTATAGGATGGATATTCAATTAAAGAGAGGGCTTTTGAATGTCTGTGTTTTGGCAGCAATTAAAAATGAAGATTCCTATGGTTATCAGATTATCAAAGATATGAAACCGTATGTAGAAATATCCGAATCCACACTTTATCCGATTTTAAGAAGATTGGAGGCAGCAGAAATGTTATCCGTACGAACCGTTGAATATAACGGCAGGCTTCGAAAATATTATCATATTGAGCCGCCGGGGTTGAAGCGTATTGAGGATTTTAAAGAGGAGTGGAAAGAAATGGCATCAATTTATCAGTTCGTGGTAAGGGAGGAGGAAAGTCATGAATAAAAATGAGTTTATATCGACACTTAAGAAAAGACTGGACGGTGTGCCAATAGAAGATATAAATAAATCCGTGGATTATTACAGTGAGATGATAGAAGAACGCAGGGAAGAAGGGATGAGCGAGGAAGAAGCAGTTGAGGCTCTGGGAAATATAGAAGATATTATTTCGCAGATTTTATCCGAGGCATTTCTGCCGAAACAGGCAGAGGAAAAAGAAAAACCAGAGTGTAAGCTAACAGGAAATACGCATTTAGCAAAAAAAATAACTGTAATTGCTGTGGCGGTCATAATGGCAGCAGGATTGCTTTGCTGTATGGTTTTATTAACAATTAATAATTTTGATTTGAATACCATAAAATGGGAAACAAATACATATGTTGTGGAAGAAGAATTTAAAAATATATCTATTAAAGGTGAAGAGGCGGAAATAAGCCTTGCACCTTCTGAAGATGATTCCTGTAAGGTGGTATGTACGGAATCGGAGCGTGTTTATAATGTCATTGAAGTAAGAGACGAAACACTGGCAATAGAACGAGTCAATGAACGTAAATGGAATAGATATATAGGCGTATTTGCAGGTGAAATTAAATTGACGGTTTACCTTCCAAAGGCGGAGTACGAGAAACTTACCATAAACAACAGCAGCGGCGGCGTGGAAATACCGGAAGAGTTTACATTTTTGGAAGCGGAAGTTGTAAATTCCAGCGGCCATATCAGTTTTGCAGCAGATGTGGGAGGCAGTCTTTCTTTGGAAAATACCAGCGGAGGAATGGAAATAGAATCCGTATTGGTAAGCGGGGACATGGAAGCGAAGAGCACCAGCGGAAGTATTGAAATTTCAGATATTGAATGTGAAAATCTTACTGCGGAAAATACCAGTGGAGGAATGGATATGGCATCCGTTTTGGCAAGTGGAAATATGGAAGTGAAAGGCACCAGTGGAAGCATTAATTTTGAAAATGTGGAATGTATAAACCTGAATGTGGAAAATACCAGCGGAAGGGTAGATTGTGCAAATGTTATTGCCTCCGAGGAAATCTGCATAAACAACAGCAGCGGCGGAATTGAACTGGAAAGATGTGATGCCGGCAATCTGAAACTGGAAGCTACCAGCGGTAATATCGAAGGAACACTTCTTTCTGAAAAAACATTTTTGGCAGATGCAACCAGCGGAAATGTGGAGGTCCCCAGGACTACAACCGGAGGCAGGTGTGAAGTGGCTACCAGCAGCGGAGATATTTTCATGAGCATTACAGAGTAAAGTAAATATAGTCAAAAATATAGGGCACAGCAGTTGCTATGTCCTATATTTTATGGTATAAAATAAGGTATGAAAATGCTATAATTAAAATAATAAATTACAGTTTAAATCAATGAAAAGCAGGAGCGATAACATTATGCCAATTAGTGTAGATGATTTGTTAAAACAATATGTTAATAATTTAAAAGAAATCTATGGTCAGCATTTAAAAGCAGTTATACTGTATGGGTCTTATGCAAGAGGGGATTACAGGGAAGATTCTGATATTGATATTATGATTTTACTTAATATAAAGGATTTAGAAATTGAGAACTACGGACATCAGTTGTCGGATATGACATTTGACTTCAATATGGATAATGATGTGGATATTAAACCAATTGCTAAGTATGATGAACATTTCAGATATTGGTTAAAAGCATATCCGTTTTATGCAAATGTTGAAAGAGAGGGAATAAAACTGTATGAAGCAGCATGATGAGGGAAATAAAAGTGACTTGATGAAATACAGATTGGAATCCGCAAAAAGTGATTTAAAAGCAGCAAAAGTACTGATAGAAGCAAAAGAATACAGAGCATCAAATAACAGGGCTTACTATGCTATTTTTCATGCAATATCAGCGATTCATGCACTTGATGAAAAGATGTATAAAAAACATAAAGATGCAATAGGAAATTTTAATAAGGATTATGTAAAAACAGAGATTTTTCCTAGAGAGATGGGCAAAAAAATTTCACGAGCAGAGGAGATTCGTCATGCGAGCGATTATGATGATTTTTATATCGCGACAAGAGAAAAATCACAGGAACAGATTGAAACAGCAGAAGAATTTATAAAAATTGTTGAGGAATATTGTAACAACAGGCTAGAAGAAATAGAACAATGAAAAGTAATAAATATCATGATTTTTCATATCAACCAATGGTAGAATTGCCAAAATTCAACTTCCAGTTCCTTTTTTAAAGAACGTTTGTTAAGTATGATGGCTACAAGGAGGTCAAAGTTTAAATGAATCAAGAAGCAATCGGAAAATTTATTGCTGCCTGCCGTAAGGAAAAAAATCTTACACAAATGCAGTTGGCAGAAAAACTTAACATTACCAATAGAGCAGTCTCTAAGTGGGAAACGGGAAAAAGCTGTCCGGATGCATCAAATATGCTGGAGCTATGTGACATTCTTGGAATAACCGTAAATGATTTGCTCTCAGGAGAAAGGATTACTATGGAAAATTATCAGAAAAAAGCAGAAGAAAATCTTATTGAGCTGCAGTGTAAAAAGGAGCAGGCGATGAAAAGTTTATGCAGAATTGAAATAGTCTGGCTGGCCATAGCACTGCTGTTGTGTCCCGTTCATTTTGTAATGAACTACTATTATCCCGAAAATAACGGCACAGGAATTGGTCTTTTAATTGCATTAGTGGGAATTATCTTGTTTGTCATGTATTTTGTAAAATATTACGAAATCAAACTCAAGTAAAAATACAGCCGGTGAACTTATAGCAGATTAAATACCCCGCAGCTTGCTGCGGGGTATTTGACTGGCTTTCTTTTGCATCATATGCATTGCAATCACCATGCTCCGATATTGTTTATATCCGCTGCCGTATTTTCATCGAAGGTTATACCACCAATTACAACATAGGTACGGGGAGTCTGTTTTATATCACAATCTTTAAAACTCGTATTAAATCCCCAGCCGGTTGCTTTTGCAACCCATGTTTTGCTTACTAATCCGGCTTCTTTTAATTTTTTGCAAACCAGTGTGGAACCATATACGCCTACGGAATATCCCGTACTTTTCAAACAGTCCCTTAGTGTTTTAAAGTGCTCCTTTATATTCCCTTCTATTTGGGAAGCTTTTGCATCAAAATCTACGGCAAAGTAAATAATGCCTGGTGGCTGTTTAAGGTCCTTGGCTTGTTTAAGCGCATCTTTGGCATCCTTTTCCGCTGTGCTTGCATTAAATTTAGAATAATCATTATGCTTGTTCTGGTATACCACAACTCTTTTTAAACCGGCATTTGCAATGGCTTCGGATTCAGCTTCTGACATCCTCTTGGAATTACCCTTTAATGAATAATACCTTATTACAAATTCATAGCCTTTTGCTTTAATTTGATTCACGATTTTTGTAACATTGAGATTCGTATCCAAACCTTTTACTGACATATATATGCCCTCCTTTGTTATAATGTTTTAGTTTAACACTTTAAAGTATTAACGTGTTAAAATTATAACATGATACAAAGCAAAAGTAAACAACATATTTGAACAAAATGCATTTATTTTTGCTTGAGGCAAAGCACAATATGTTTTATAATAGCATGGAAGTCATTATAACTAAGGAGGTTCCCATATGTCACAAAGAACTGATATCCACAAAGTACTCATCATAGGCTCAGGCCCCATAATTATAGGCCAGGCCTGTGAGTTTGATTATTCCGGTACCCAGGCCTGTAAGGCGTTAAAAAAGCTGGGATATGAAATTGTGCTGGTAAATTCCAATCCGGCCACCATTATGACAGACCCGGAAATTGCTGATGTTACTTATATAGAGCCTTTAAACAAAGAACGCTTAGAGCAGATTATTGCAAAGGAGCGTCCTGATGCGCTGCTGCCCAACCTGGGAGGACAGTCCGGGTTAAATCTTTGCGCGGAATTGGCAAGTGCCGGTATTTTGGAAAAATATAACGTAAAAGTAATCGGCGTGCAGGTAGATGCCATTGAACGGGGAGAGGACAGAATCGAATTTAAAAATGCCATGAACGACTTGGGCATTGAGATGGCCCGCAGTGAAGTTGCATACAGTGTGGAGGATGCACTTAAGATTGCAGACAAGCTGGGGTATCCTGTGGTACTGCGTCCCGCCTATACCATGGGAGGCGCCGGCGGCGGTCTGGTATACAATAAAGAAGAATTAAAGACCGTCTGTGCCAGGGGATTACAGGCAAGCCTGGTAGGACAGGTGTTGGTGGAAGAGTCCATTCTTGGATGGGAGGAATTGGAACTGGAAGTAGTCCGTGATGCCACGGGCAGCATGATTACCGTCTGCTTTATTGAAAACATTGACCCTATGGGAGTACACACGGGAGATTCTTTCTGTGCGGCTCCTATGCTTACCATTTCTAAGGAACTTCAGGAGAGGCTTAAAGAACAGGCTTACCGTATCGTAGAATCCGTGGAGGTAATCGGGGGAACGAATGTACAGTTTGCGCATGACCCGGTAAGCGACCGTGTGATTGTCATTGAAATCAATCCGCGTACATCCCGGTCTTCTGCCTTGGCTTCCAAAGCCACCGGTTTTCCCATTGCCCTGGTAAGCGCCATGCTGGCTTCCGGCCTTAACTTAAAAGATATACCCTGCGGCAAATATGGCACTTTGGATAAATATGTGCCGGACGGAGATTATGTAGTTATAAAATTTGCCCGGTGGGCCTTTGAAAAATTTAAAGGCGTGGAGGACAAGCTGGGAACCCAGATGCGTGCGGTAGGGGAAGTTATGAGTATCGGAAAAACTTATAAAGAGGCTTTCCAGAAAGCAATCCGCAGCCTGGAAATCGGCAGATACGGTTTAGGACAGATACCGGCCCATATGGAAAAGACGAAAGAACAGCTTCTTCAAATGCTGGCAACTCCTTCCAGCGAGAGACATTTTATGATGTATGAAGCTTTAGGCAAAGGGGCTACTGTGGAAGAACTTCACGAGATTACCCATGTGAAAAAATGGTTTATAGAGCAGATGAAAGAGTTGGTGGAAGAAGAAAAATCATTGCTTTCCTGTAAGGGAAGCCTGCCCTCCGACGAAAAACTGGCTGCCGCAAAAAAAGATGGTTTTTCCGATAAATATTTAAGCCAGTTACTGGAAATTTCGGAGGAAGATATCAGAAACCGCCGTATTGCTTTAGGCATTGAGGAAGCATGGGAAGGCGTGCACGTAAGCGGTACGGCTGACAGTGCTTACTATTATTCAACCTACAATGCAGCCGATAAAAATCCGGTGAAGGATGATAAGCAAAAGATTATGATTCTTGGAGGCGGGCCTAACCGAATCGGTCAGGGCATTGAGTTTGATTACTGCTGTGTACATGCCTCCCTGGCATTAAAAAAACTTGGATTTGAGACTATTATTGTAAACTGTAACCCTGAAACAGTTTCCACGGATTATGATACTTCCGACAAACTTTATTTTGAACCCCTGACGCTGGAGGATGTGCTAAGTATTTATAACAAAGAAAAGCCGGTTGGCGTTATTGCTCAGTTCGGGGGCCAGACTCCTTTAAATCTGGCAGCAGATTTGGAGAAAAACGGTGTACGAATTCTTGGTACGGCGCCCTCTGTCATAGATTTGGCGGAAGACAGGGATTTGTTCCGTGCAATGATGGAAAAACTGGAAATTCCCATGCCGGAATCCGGTATGGCTTCCACGGTGGAAGAGGCTTTAGAAGCTGCCCGGGATATCGGATATCCTGTGATGGTGCGCCCTTCCTATGTGCTTGGCGGAAGAGGCATGGAAGTGGTTTATGATGATGATAACCTTACGGAATATATGAAGGCGGCAGTTGGTGTAACTCCCGACAGGCCCATTCTCATTGACCGGTTTTTAAATCATGCCATGGAGTGTGAGGCAGACGCTATCAGTGACGGCACTCATGCTTTTGTACCGGCAGTTATGGAACATATCGAATTGGCAGGCGTCCATTCCGGCGATTCTGCCTGTGTGATACCTTCCAGGCATATTTCTGAAAAAAATGTGGAAACCATCAAGGAATATACAAGAAAAATTGCGGAGGAAATGCATGTCAAAGGCCTTATGAACATGCAGTATGCCATTGAAAATGACAGGGTTTATGTGTTGGAGGCAAATCCAAGGGCTTCCCGTACCGTGCCCCTTGTCTCGAAAGTATGCAATATCCGCATGGTGCCTCTGGCAACGGAGATTATCACTGAGGATATTACCGGCAGGCCTTCCCCGGTGCCTGGGTTAAAAGAGCAGGAGATTCCGTATTACGGGGTAAAAGAAGCAGTATTCCCCTTTAATATGTTCCCGGAGGTAGACCCGATTTTAGGCCCTGAGATGCGTTCCACCGGTGAAGTATTGGGACTGTCCGCTTCCGTAGGAGAGGCTTTCTTTAAAGCCCAGGAGGCTACCCAGACAAAGCTTCCCCTTGAGGGAACCGTGCTTATCAGTGTCAACCGCAAAGATAAAGCGGAGGTTTTGGAAGTGGCAAAGGCTTTCCATGAGGCAGGTTTTTCCATTATCGCCACAGGCAACACCTGTAAGCTGATACAGGAGGCAGGGATTCCGGCAGAGCTGATAAAGAAGCTGTATGAAGGACGTCCCAATGTGTTGGATGTGATTACCAACGGAAAAATTGATATTATCATTAATTCGCCTGTGGGTGCTGACAGCATACATGATGACAGTTACCTGCGGAAAGCGGCGATTAAGGCAAAAATTCCTTATATGACGACCATTGCTGCGGCAAAAGCAACTGCGGAGGGCATATTGTATGTGAAGAAAAACGGAAACGGAGAAGTGACTTCTTTGCAGGAGCTGCACGGAAAGATTAGGAATAAGTAGAAAACTATTGCCGGAAAATGAGGAAGATGTGATTAGATATACGTAAGCGAGGATGATATGGTATTTTAACGGCTGTAAATTCTAATTGGACGATAGGCAAGGGTATAGCCAACTACATTGATAAACATGAAAAAGGTAAAAAGGGGGAAAATGGGCTTGTGGGAGCTTAACAATATGCGTGAAATCTGTACGGTGGCTGCCTATGTATTACTGATTTTTATCATAATATATCCTTTATTTTTAAGGTTCAAGTGGAAAGGAGAATGCGAATCTGAAGAAAAATATAAACGAAAAATCATAAAGGATGTCATTATTTGGCTGACAGGAATTGTGATGTGCATGATTTGTTTGGTTGTTTTATTTGTTATGAATTTTTTTTAGTCAAATTATGTTCGTTGCAAATTATATTGTCTCATAAGTGGGACAGTTAAGTAAACCAACACAGTTATTGATTAACACCATTATTTTTGATATGATTCACAATAAACTTCAGGGAACTGTCATATTGTAATGATAGGCAGTTCCCTAAAAGGAGAGGGTATGGTCATATTTTATCATTATTGTATTATCAGAAGTTCCCCCAAAAAGTTTTGTTTTAATATTTTGCTTACCAGCATATTAAGCTTCATAATTGTTAGAAGCAGTGTGTTATTTGTTGAAGAAAACACACATTATTCAATATGGTTTCCTGTTTTATTCATGCAGATTGGAACACTTTTTCAATATACATGGTTGTATATGCTTTATAGGAAGGAAGTGTTTTCGGATGATATATTTTATTTAGACAGATGGATGGCAAATAAGAAATGTGCCCATATCTATAACATAAAAGAGAAACAGCTTTTCATATTCTATCTATGGGGAAGCTGCATCGAACTTTTTATATGGATTTTAGGTGGAAATCAAAAACAGGTTTTTCCAATGTTATTTCTAATAAATTTTGTAGGAATTTGTCTGGCAGAAGCAGTATACATAGAGGGCAGGTTTCAATACATATGTGAAATAATGCCGGTTTGGAAAAAAATTATGGATGGAATTGTTTTAATATTGTTTGTAATTTTGTTTTATCATATTGATATAAAAATTTTTCTGATATGGTCTGCATCAATAATTATTAGAACTCAATTTGAAAAAATATATTTATGGAGATATGCAAAGTGATAGAAATAAAAAATTTGACGTTTCGATATAATGATACCGATATTTTTAAAGAAGCTAATTTGTGTTTAACATCTGGTATGTGGCTGCTTGAAGGAGAAAACGGACAAGGTAAAACTACTTTGTTAAATCTTTTAGGAAAACAACAAAATATATATAAAAAAAATAAATTACTCTCATCAGAAAGCAAAATTATAATTGATGATAGTGTTATTTTGCTAGACGAAAATGTGGATATTCCATTATTTTTTACAGAAAAGGAACTCTATACAATAATTATGAGAATAAACGGTTTGAAAGCGGATAAAAAATATAAAACTTGTTATGAAAAAAAGAAACTGGCAGAATATTCCGTTGGTGAACGTAAATATGCGGTTTTAAATATTATTTCAAATGTATCTCCTAAAGTATTGTTGATAGATGAATACTTGACAAATCTGGACAGCAGACATATAAATGACATATTGACGACTTTAAGTAAAATGGAGAAGAAAGGGACGATTATCATTATATCGAGTAATGATAATTATGTAAAGAGTTTAATTAAACCTGTTATTAAGATACAAAATAAGGAGTTATATATTTTTGAGAAAGAAAATTGAAAACGGCATAAAGTGTATATTTATAATAGAAATAATATTTATTGTATTATTAATACGCAACAGTGTTAATAATAGTGGAATTTTTGTACCTTTAGGCTTTTCAGTGTTATTCGTTTTTGTTGCCAGTTTTTTTAATATTTATTTTCTGATAAGAATGAAGCAATCAATAGTTGGAATATGCACTTTAAATAATAAAGATATATTTTTAAAAATATATATTCTATTTTTATTGATATACAGTCCAATTATTATTTTTGACTCTATAATTTGTTTTTATTATAATGTACTTTGTTTACCGATACCCATGTTCATTTACCAAATACTTAATATGTATTGTTTAAATAGAAAATACATAAATAAAAAATATATTCAATATTTATTTGCAGCAATTGTTATTTGCCAGACAGTGATATTTCTTTTTTACGGGAGAAATATGTTTAAAGGGAAGTGAGGGACTTGATGCAAACCATGGATAAGTATTATAAACTATACATTGGACTATTGCTATGGATGTTGTTCCTTTATTTGTTTTGCTGTGATATCAACACGGATATTCTTCTGTTCTGTAAAAGGGAAAAAATAAATTTTGGAATATTGATAGTTCAAAGCATCACCACACAATGGATGCACTTCTCAATATATCATTTAATGGTAAATGGTATTTTTGGTTTTCTTTTAATAAAAAAAGCAGAACAATTTTTTAGTATTAAACAATTTATATTATTTTGGTTCATAAATATGTTTAGCATTGGACTTGCATTAATCTTATTTGCACATAAAGGAATAGCATATGCAGGATGCAGTGGTATAGTATTAAGTATATATATTGTGTTGTTTTTGGAAGATATTAATAAAAAAAAGAAATTGAAAGAAAGCGTATCAGAAATAATAGACAGCACAGTATTACTTATTTTGATATTTCTTACTCCTGGTTCATCTGTATTAATGCATTTTGCAGGTATTATGACAGGTGCTGTTTATTTTTCATTAAATAAATTGTTGGTAAATAAGATGTAGCATATTTATATAAATAAGGAAAAAAAGAACCTCTTGATTTTTATTATAGGTCATATTACAATATGTTGAATAAAACAAAAATTTACATATCAGGTACAACTTTACACTTTGTACACAATCCGCTATAATAAATGTGTCACATAAACAATGCTATCAATCAAAAGGGCGGTGAATGGATGGTAGAAGGCATGACGTTAGATGAATTAAAGCAAGTTACCATTGATTATTATGTAAATTTGCAGCGTATAAAAAAAGCTGATACCAGCAATAACCCGGAATTGGAATACCAATTAAGAGTTGCAAAAAATAAGCTGGCAGCGTTAGGTATATCAACGGAAGAATATGAAATGTAATAATTGAACAAAACTATGGTGTAAAGCTTATTGAATCATTAAAGGCTTTACACCTTTTTAATTTCTCCCTGCTCAATTTGCATTATACAATGGAAGATGATATATTATAATAATCAATACATCAGATGAAAATGTAAGTTTCATTGGAAGGCTAAGGGAGTTTTATGGCAGAACAGAGAAATTATTTGCAGCACTTAAGAAACCAGAATCGAAGACTGAAAAGAAAAATTAAGATAATCAGAATACAGGAAATAGTTCTTTTGCTCTTACTGTGTATTCTTGCGCTTCATGATATTATTTCCAATCATGGCAGGGCTTCCACAGAGTCAGGTTCTTTTCATGTTTCTGATGAAAGGGAGATAAATCAGGTGGAAGAAAATTTTACAGATACAGACCGTGAGTA
This sequence comes from uncultured Lachnospiraceae bacterium, assembly GCA_947630855.1. Classification (GTDB taxonomy): domain Bacteria; phylum Bacillota; class Clostridia; order Lachnospirales; family Lachnospiraceae; genus Roseburia_B. The sequence goes on along the minus strand of CANRJF010000044.1, from coordinate 8,718 downwards.
TGCCTGGCTTTTAGGGCATGAGAGTATGTTTCCAGAGGATAAAGTGGATTCTGCAAAAGGAAACCTGGGGCTGATACACTTTCTGTATAATTACGGAACGAACGAATATACCATCAGGGAGGATGCGTCGATTTCCGATAAGGAATGCAATGAGGAAATCCCGCTGTTTATGCAATGGGATGAACGTTGGGGTTATGATTCCTACGGGAGCAGCGTCATGGGATTGACAGGGTGCGGCCCCACATGTCTGGCAATGGTGATAGACGGACTGAAACAAAGCCCTGCTGTCACGCCCAGGGAAGTTGCAGAATACGCTATGGAAAATGATTATTATTTGCAGGGAACCGGGACAAAGTGGGGATTGTTTTCGGATTTTTCAAAGATGTATGACATTATATGTATGGATTTGCAGACAGATAAAGAAAGAATTTTCTCGGAACTGTCCAAGGGAAATCCGGTAATTTGCAGTATGGGGGCAGGAATTTTTACCACAGGGGGACATTTTATTGTGCTTGCCGGGGTGAAAGACGGAAAAATCATGGTGAATGACCCTAACAATGTGGAATTGAGCAGCAGATTTTGGGATTTGGAAGAATTTTCTGACGAAATTGTAAATGCATGGAGTTTTTTAGGGAACTCAGATAAATAGCCATGATTATGTTTGACTTAGCCTGAAAGATAGGATAACATAACCATATAAAATACAGGGCGAGGTAAAAAGCAGATGAACATTTATGTGAATGAAATTACCGGCATTGCAGATGCCATTGTGTCTATGCATATGAGCAAAAGGTCATGGACGAGGGAAAAGGAAATAGCTATCCGTGATACCTGCGAAAAGGTGTTAAGCAGACAGGGAAAGATTCTTGATGATGCAGGGGAAGAAGATTTAAAAAAATATGAGGAATGGATAGGCAGCCTGATTAAGTGGGGATGGCGTCATATTACAATGCTGCGGTTTATTGATATTTCCGTAACTGTGGAGGGGCTTCACCGGGCGGGGCAGGATGACTGGGATTCCCATGCGGCGAGATTTAACAACAGAATTATCAGAAGCAGCACACGTCTGGCAAGTTTTGGTTACGAAATGTCAGACTGGTATGATGGCAAAATCGTTCCTACGGATATGGCACTTAAATATTTGGGCATGAATATGCCGGAGCAGATAGAAAAAGACGGAGAAAAATATGTAAAAACTGTTAACGGATATATCAGGGAGGATTTAAAGGACAGTGCGGATGTAAAAAGAGGACTGTACATGTTAAGCATCCCCAGCAATTTTATTTTTAAAATCAATCTTACGGAATGGGGTCATGTATTTAAAGAGCGGAATAGTCAGGGGACGGCTAACCCGGAAGTGAAAATGTGCTGTGAAGCAATTGCAGACCAGATTGAGGAATTTCAGCCTATGTTTAACAGGGAATTGTTTTTGAAAATAAAAAATTAGGAATTTATATTATTGTAATAAAAATTTTATAATAAAACTGCTGTTCAGATTCCCTGTTTTATGTTATATTATATTAAGTAGAAAGGAGGACATGAAAATGGCAAATGTATTTGATACCGCAAAATATATTCTTGAAGAGCGTGGAACAATGTCAACAATGAAACTACAAAAATTATGCTATTATTCCCAGGCATGGTCTCTTGTGTGGGATGATTCTCCTTTATTTCCAGAGGATTTTCAGGCATGGGCGAATGGACCGGTTTGTTCAGAATTATTTTTTAAGACTCAAGGAAAGTATTCTGTAAGTTCAAGTGATGAAACGGGTGGAGAGGGTGATTTGTCTGACAATCAGAGAGATACCATTGACCGTGTGCTTGAACATTATGGAAGTCATGATGCACAGTGGTTAAGCCAGTTAACACATATGGAAGAACCCTGGATTCGTGCAAGGGAAGGTGTTCCTTCAGGAGCAGGTTGTAATAATGTAATCACAAAAGAAAGTATGGCGTTATATTATGGCGGACTCTAAGAAGGCCAAGCAAATTAAGCAAAAAGAGATTCCGAAAGGGAAAAGCATTGCTCAGGGTGGAAATCCTGAGCAATACTATACGGAAAAACCTGCTTGGAGTTTTGCAAATTCAGACCAGGATATGTGGTCTTTTACCCAGGAACATATTGGGGAATTAATATGGACAGAGATACTTCCGCGATTAAAAGCATTGGAAAGCCAGACATGGAATGAAATTCTTATTAAAGATAAAAAGCAGAATCATTCAATAAATGTAGAAGATTTAAATAAGATTGCTCAAGAACGATTAGCTGATAAATATATTGAAGCAGAATCTCTAATTTCATTGCGTGTAACAGGTAATCATAGACTTTATGGTTATATGACTGGAAGAGTGTTTAACATATTATGGTATGATGATGTTCATGGTGATAATAAAACATGTGTTTGCAGGTCTCATTTGAAACATACATAATCCCTATAAAGGTGAAGAAAAATATTTATGGGAAATACCAGCCTGGGCAATTTTAGCCCAGGCTGCAGTTTTATACCATCTGGGGAACATCCCAGAGATTTAATTTTGTGCCGATACCCTTTTCTAATGCATTGCGGTATACAATTGTCCCCCATGCAACATCTTCAACAGGCATGCCGCCTACGGAATAGATTACAATTTCATCTTCTTTTCTATGTAAGGGAATATTTCCTAAAAGCACGTCTCCCAAATCATCAATTTGATTTTCTGTCATCTTTCCTTCCGCAATTAAATCCATAACCCTGACTGCCGGAATCGGAATGGTATTATATGCATTTGGCTTCATTTCTTCTTCCCATGCTTCATATAATTTAATATTATCTGTAACGGTTCTTGCACGATGTATAATAAAATCATCATCAAACCTTAATGCTGCCGTAGATTCAATAATGGCGCCGGGCTTAATCCATTCCTCTGCAATATATGGATATTGCGCCGGGTCGCCTGTGGGTGACGAAGTCGATACAGATACAATATCACTGTCTTTTACCGCTTCTTCAATAGTTTCAACTGCAATTGCTTCGACGCCGGGATATTCGGTATGAACATGTTCTATAAATTTGTCTAAAGACGCTTTTCCTCTTCCTTTTACTTTCACCTTTTTTATGGAAGGCCTGACAGCCATAGCCGCTGCCAGGGCGGTTTTACTCATAACACCGGGCCCCACAATTCCAATGGCAGAAGCATCTTCTTTTGCAAAATATTTAAAGCCTACGCCGGGAACTGCCCCTGTACGGTAAGCAGATAAAATATTTGCAGACATAAATGCTTTTGGAGCCCCTGTGTCTTTATCATTTAGTATTAAGGTAAGAATGGAGCGGGGCAGCCCCTTCTCTTTATTCTCAACATTTGAACCATACCACTTCATACCGGCCATATCAAATTTGCCTCCTAAATATGCCGGCATAGCCATAAATCTGCGGTCGGGGCCATCTAAAGGCATTTCGGGGAATGGGGATTTTTCGGGAAACATTACCATACACCCATGGGAATTGCCGTTCTGGCCGCCCATACGAAAATCACCTATTTTAAGCAGACGAAGCATTTCGTCCATAGCCTCCACACATCCTGCCATGTCCTTTACACCTGCTTTAACCATGTCTTCTTCACTTAAATATAAAAAATCAATTTTGGGATAACACATAACTTTTTCCTCCTAACTTGTCTGTAATTTTGTCTTTTTACGGTTGTCTTTCGGCTGGCTGTGGGCTAGCAAATACAATTCGTTTTCCATTGCCATTACTTCCTGAAGAGGAATGGACTTAAACAGCGGCTTCTTTATCTTGAATTTGCACCACAGCACGGCATAGATGCCCAGAATCACGAATATAATCCCGTCAATTAAGAATATCTGACTGCGTATGTCCGGGTTTCCGTCAATATTTATAATCATAAAAATATTGCCTGCGATTGCCAGAATCGGTATAACCGGCCCAAAGGGAACCTTAAATGTTCTCGGTGCCTTAGGCAGTTTTTTTCGGAAAATTAAAACATTTATATTCGCTATCACATAGGAAACCATCCAAAATACGATTGCCACTAAAATCATAAATGATAAGGAATCGCTTGTAGATAATCCGGTGGCATTTATAAGAATCATAATAATGCCAATCATTAATACACCTACATAGTAAGCGCCTCTTTTGTTTTTCTTTAAAAAGACAGACGGCATCAAATTGATTTTAGCCATTCCTGCACACATGTATGACAAAAAGCTGATGGCTGAATTAACAGTGCTGATAACGGCAAATATGGAAACTAAAATCATCCAGACGGAACCGGTTTTGCCTAACAATGATTGTCCATACAATATATGGGGCGATGCGCTTGCCAGTAAATCTTCCCAATTTGTATAGTGTCCCATGCCCAGCACAATCAATATCTGCATTACTAAAATAATCAGAAGGCTTAAAACCATACCCAAAGGAATATTTCTTCTCTCGTTTTTCACATTTTTAGAAATAGGGATGACAAACTCACTGCCTATAAAAAGGAAGAAAGCAAGGCCCAAAAGAGAAAATGAGTCTTTAAAATTATTTGCCAGATTCATTGTCTGGTGAATTTCTTCCCCTGTTCCCAATCCTGCGATTCCCAAAATCCCCATAATTGTCAGGGATAATATCAATCCATATGCTACGAAATTCTGTATCTTTGCAAACATATCAACGCCCATTAAGTTGGCAGATATCAGAACAACCAAAAGCAGAATACAAAATACGTTTGATGGAATCCCTGTATCAAATACCGTATTGATTGCATTTCCAAACATTGCACATTCTACGGAACCGGCAATGGACTGACATACAATATAGCCGCCCACCATGGTTACAATTGTAATAAAGGGCCCTGTGCCGGCCAGCGTGTACTGTGCCAGTCCTCCGGTTAAATTCGGCATAAGAGCGTTTAACTCTGCCATGCTAAGGGCAGTGCAGATATTAATGATACACGCTAAAACCATGGAAATAATGAAACCTGTTCCAAGCACTCCAGCCCCCTGTCCTAATGACATCAGACAGCTTGTGGCAACAATCAGTCCAACGCCTGTTGATATCACACTGGGAAGTCCCAATTTTTTTTCTCTCATATCGCATCATCTCCTGTTTTTTAGCTAAGGGCTTCTGGTCCTTCTTCTCCTGTTCTGACCCGTATCACATTTGAAACCGGGCAGATAAATATTTTTCCGTCTCCAATATGGCCTGTGTAAAGTTCTTTTTTTATGGTATCAACGACCTTATCTATCATTTCATCTTCTGTGTAAATAATAATCATTTGTTTCGGCAAAAGTTCCATTTCAGGATTTTGTTCTGCCTCATATTCAAATGTTCCTTTCTCCACGCCGCAGCCAATTGCCTGAACGACTGTCATGCCGCTTACGCCAAGTTTGCTTAATGCTTTCTTCAAGTGACTGAGCTTATTCATGGATGTTATAATTTCAATTCTTGAGATACTCATATGTACCACCTTGCCTTTCTTATTTTTTCTAAACGTAAACAAGGACGCCTGATTAAAAAATCAGACGCCCTTGTCTTAGCCATTATTATATATGAATCTTTTTTATAAAGAATTGTAAAAATCGGCACTACTTTCTATAATTTTATTTTTGTAATCCGTTTGTATCACCATCTGAAGATATTTTTTCGGTGTCATTCCTGCGTATTTTGTAAAATCTTTAATAAATTGTGACTGGTCATAATAACCCAGTTGCACAGCCGCATTTGTCATTTTGCCGGGGGCACCATAATTTAAATATTCCAATGCCCTTTGAAACTGGATAATTTTACAAAATGTTTTTGGTGAAAATCCCATTTCTTCTATAAAAACTTTATTGATATATCTCTCAGAATATCCGGTTTTTTCCTGTAATTCATGGATTTTAATTTTACCGTCAGAATCATATACCATTTTTTTGACGGAAAGTATCATTTCTTTTTTCCCGAAAGGCTTTACTTTCTGTTTTTCAGCGTTTATATATGCTTCGATGAAAATATCGATTCTCTTTTGAAAGTCTTTTTCACCTGCTAAAAGTTTCAGCCATTCTCTGCTTCCCTTAAGTACATGATCCACGGGAATTGTTTTTCCGAATAAATCCTTCATTGTAACATTTAAAAATTCCGGCTGAATCCCCGGCATAAATCTCACACCAAATACATCATGGAATCTGGGAAATGTTTCTACACAATACTGCTTAGGCGTTCCGCAGACAAATCCATGCATCTGCTCTTTTGTATATTCAAAAAACATATCAATGCAGCCGTCAGGAACGACTCTCACATCTTTCGTCTCGTGTGTCTGAAACATATAAAAATGGGAAATACCATTTTTTAAATATATTTTCTGCGTAAAAAAATCCGTATCAATTACAAAATATGGCTGTGTCGGCCTTAGTTTATCTTTTTCCCAAATCATAGTTAAATTTTAGCTTTAAATCGGTCATAACGCAAGTCAAATAAATCAACTGTGGTTTTTCCTGTTACGATAAGTTCTGCAATCTGGCTTGCCGCTCCCGGGGCAATGCCAAATCCATGGCCGCTGAATCCACAGGCTAATACCAGGCCGGGGACTTCTTTTACATTGCCAAGCACAGGCACGCCGTCTGCACATTTATCCATCCATCCTGCCCATGTCCTTACAATTTTAGCCTTTGCCAAATCGGGGAAATATTTCATAATGCCCCGGCAGATACAGGATGCGGTAAGGCTGTAAGTAGACTGTAAGCCGTAATCATCTCTTGTAAATCCTTCCAGACCGGAAGAGCCGCCAAATACGAAGGAACCGTGTTTTGTCTGATGCCCGTAAAAATCAGCTTCTGCCGTTCCCAGCATCTGGTCGAACATATGGGGCTGGGCTTCTGTAACAAGAGCCTCTAAACTGACTTTCTGCATTGGAATGTCAATTCCCACAGTGTTGGCTATTTTCCGGCTGGCAAATCCTGCCGCAAGAACAATAGTTTCTCCTTCGTAAACATTATTTTCTGTAATGACCTGGCGCAGCTTTCCCTTTATTTTTTTTAAAGATACAACCTTTTCCCCGGTGATAAATCTTACGCCTGATTTTCTCGCTGCTTTGTAATATCCAAGTGTAGTTGTCAGCGGATTGGCATGTCCGTCGGTAGGGCACCAGCTTGCGCAAGTCACTTCCTCTGACAAATAGGGATTGATTTTTCTGACTTCATCTCCGTCAATCATTTTAACATCTAAACCGACTTTGACCGCCCGTTCTGTAAGGCCTGTCAAAATTTCTTTATGTTTTTCTGTTTTTCCTAATCTTAAATTTCCATCCTGATGATATTCACAATCCACTTCTAATTCTTCTGACAATGTAGGCCAATAATTTTTTATTCCATACATAACTAATGGAAGTTCTCTCGGGTCACGCCCTGACTGACGGACACCGCCGCCGTTTCTGGAGGAGCCGCCGTTTCCTATATGGTCGCTTCCTTCCAAAACAATTACTTTACTTCCTTTTTGAGCCAGGTAATAACTTATGCCGCAGCCGATAATTCCACCGCCTATAATAACAACATCTGCATTATTACTCATACTGCTTTCCCTCCTTTACTTCATTTGCCAAAACATGCATTTCAATGGGGCGCATAGGGGCTCTCGAAGCAGCCGGTTCCAGCATGGCCGGTGAAATTCCCAGTTCTCGTGCTACAATACTTTTCACCAGTTTTGCGCAGGTCTGTCCCTGGCAAAGTCCCATACCGCATCTTAAATATCTTCTGATTTCTGTCATCGTCCACATACCATCATGGACAGCTTTTCGAATTTCTCCCTTTGTAATTTCTTCGCAGCGGCAAATAAGTATATTGTCATCTTCTGCCGGTACAAATGGGCCTATATCTCTTGTTCTGTCATTTACCTGATGCATAGCATTTCCTCCTCTCCCATTCCTGTTAAAATCTATATTGCCTGCTCTGCCTTAAAAAACCTTGCTTTCATGGCATATTCGGCAGGTACTTTTATGGTTAAAAGATTTGTTTTATCAAAGGCTTTTGTATTTCTCACCTGAATCACTTCTGCCTCGCATATCTTCCTGCCGTCTCTTCCCAGACCATAGCCTTTTGTACCAGCCTCTGGCAGGGGAAGAAACTCATATGGCAGAGTAATGCTGGCAAAATTGTTTTCGTAGTTTTCATCTACCAGGAAAATCGCCTGGCCGGAACATGAGGCTACACACATGCCGCAATTTATACACTGGGAATTTTCCACAACCACAGGAAGGGATGTGATATTTGTGCCAATACTTATGCATCCCTTTGGACACGCATCCTGGCAGGGATTACAGGGAATATTCTGTGTACATTCCATCACCGGATGGATTCCTGCCTTATGTGTAACCCCTGGGAATCTTTCAATCTCATTATCAGCAACAAAACCGTGTTTCAAAAGATTTGTGGAAATCTCGATTCCTTCTTCCGTTTTCTGAATCTCTTTTCCCCGGTTTTCAGGCGCAAACATACCCTGACGCAGTCCGTTAAGCGCTTTTTCCAAATTTTCCATCTCTGCATCTAACGCTTCTTTTTCTATGTATCCCAAATATTCCGAGGCAGTAATTCCAGCCATCCTTCCCTCAATCATTGCTGAACTTGCTTCTTCAATTCCTGAAACGTCTCCTGCAACGAATATGCCCGGAACGGAAGTTCTGCCGTTTTCGTCGCAGATTGGAACCTGGCCGCCCCTCTTTGGATTATCTTCCATTTTACAGCCAGCCATTTTCAAAAGCTGT
>CANRJF010000043.1 GCA_947630855.1 uncultured Lachnospiraceae bacterium | reverse complement strand
GGCCAATCCTTCCTGGGTGGTGTTTGTTGCTTCCGGGTCGTCGTGGTCGTCTGCTGTGGGCCCGATTAAGGTGTTGCCGTGGACGGTAGGAGTAACAAGCACGCCTTTTCCGTACTTGCCGGGAAGCTGGAAGATGGTTTTGCTTACAAGACCGCCGGTGGTTTTGTCAAGAAGGCAGTATTCTCCCCGTCTTGGAGTAATGTGAATCTTGTTGGCGCTTACCATGTTGTGGAACTTGTCAGCATAGACACCGGCTGCATTTACCACGCATTTTGTGCGGATGGTGCCGTTATTGGTGATTAATTCGTAACCCTTGTCTGCTTTTTTAATATTTCTCACTTCTGTGTTGAAACGGAATTCCACTCCGTTGGTGTAAGCATTTTCTGCCATGGCAATGTTCATGCCGAAAGGACATACAATGCCGCCGGAAGGAGCGTAGATGGCAGCAACCGCCTCGTCGGAGACGTTTGGCTCCATGGCTTTTAGTTCTTCTTTATTCAGTATCTTAATGTCCGGAATTTTGTTTTTTACCCCCTGTTCAAAAAGTTCTTTTAAATGGGGCATATCTTCTTCCGCGAAACAAAGGATTAAAGAACCGTTTCTCTTAAATTCAAAATCCAGTTCTTTGGAGAGGGGCTCCATTAATTCATTCCCCCATACGTTCATCTCTGCCATCACGGTGCCGGGCTTACAGTCTATGCCGGAATGGACAATGGCGCTGTTTGCTTTGGATGTGCCGCAGCATACGTCTTCTTCTTTATCTACCACACAGATATTTAATTTGTAACGGGATAATTCCCTTGCACTGGAACTGCCGGTAACTCCGGCTCCAATGATTACTACATCATACATATTTAAATCCTCCTAGTCTTGTTTTTAAAAAGAGCCATGCATTTGAAACACCGTTTCCGATGTGTTCTGCATGGCTCTTAACTCTTACATGATTCATTCAGTTTTGCTTGACACTATGTATTAGTTTTTTTGTAAGTGTAAAGTCAGGCAAGAACATTGTTACCAGGGAATCGCTGCATATAATAATGCTGCTGCTATTCCGCCGACGATTGGCCCAATGATTGGCACAATCAGTCCGTATCCAAAGTTGGAGTCCCCTTTTCCTTTAATAGGAAGCACTGCATGGGCAAGACGGGGGCCTAAATCTCTGGCAGGGTTAATGGCATATCCTGTCAATCCGCCGAGAGACATACCTACGGATACGATAATACCAAATACAAATAATTTGTCAACGCCGGTGGATAATCCTGTTACGTTGCCGATGCCTTTGATGGCAAATACAAGGATGAATGTTCCCACAGCCTCGCTTAAGATGTTAAGGGGCATGTTGGGGACGGAAGGGCCTGTGGAGAAGCAGCCTAATTTTGTCCCCGGGTCGTCTGTTGCGTCAAACTGCTCTTTGAAAAGAAGGTATACAATACATGCGCCTAAAAATGCGCCGGCAATCTGTGCAACGATATAGCCGGGAACCATGCTCCAGGCAAAACTGCCGTCAACGGCTAATGCAATGGTAAGGGCAGGGTTAAAACTTGCGCCGGAAGCCTCCCCGAAGATAAATGCGGGAACTAAAACCGCAAGGCCCCATGCAAAAGTAATCTGGATAGAGCCTGCGCCCTTCATGCCGGATTTGTTTAAAGTTACATTGGCAACAACACCGTCTCCCAGTATAATTAATATACATGTTCCAATAAATTCTGCTATGTAAGGTAACATAAGAATTCCCCCTTTATTATTAGATTGTTATTAGTCTTCTTTTGCCCAGTTAAAAGCGTAAGTAACGGCTTTCTTCCACATTTTTACTTTTGCTGCCGTCTCGTCTGTGGTAATCTCCGGCTTAAATGTGCGGTCGATTGCCCAGTTTTTGATAACGTCTTCTTTGCTGGACCAGTATCCCACTGCAAGACCTGCAAGGTAAGCTGCACCCATAGCGGTGGTCTCTACACATACAGGGCGGTTTACAGGAGCCTGGATAATATCTGCCTGCATCTGCATTAATAAATTGTTAGCGCTTGCGCCGCCGTCTACCTTTAATGCTGCCAGGTTAATGCCGGAATCAGCCCTCATAGCTTCCAGAACGTCATTTACTTGGAAAGCTAAAGATTCCAAGGTGGCACGGATAATGTGGTATTTGTTTACGCCCCGGGTAAGTCCTACGATGGAACCTCTTGCATACTGATCCCAGTAAGGAGCCCCAAGTCCGGTAAATGCAGGTACTACATAACATCCGTTGGTGTCTTTTACTTTCATTGCCATGTATTCGGAATCCGGTGAGGAATCGATGAAGCGCATTTCATCACGAAGCCACTGGATTGCAGCGCCGGCAACGAAAATGGAACCTTCCAATGCGTAATTTACTTTGCCGTCTAAGCCCCATGCAATGGTGGTTACAAGGCCGTTTTTGGAGAAAACAGGTTTCTCGCCGGTGTTCATTAATAAGAAACATCCTGTTCCGTATGTATTTTTTGCTTCTCCTGCATTGAAACAGGTCTGGCCGAAGAGGGCTGCCTGCTGGTCGCCTGCGGCGCCGCCGATTGGGATTGGCCCGCCGAAGTATTCAGGATTGGCTTCTCCGTAAACGCAGCTTGAAGGTTTTGCTTCCGGCAGCATACATTTGGGAATATTTAATTCCTTTAAAATATCTTCATCCCACTCTAATGTATTGATGTTAAACAACATGGTTCTGGAAGCATTGGAGTAATCGGTTACGTGTACCTGGCCTTTTGTAAGTTTCCAGATTAACCAGGTCTCTACGGTTCCGAATAACAGGTCACCCTTTTCCGCTTTCTCTCTGGCGCCTTCCACGTTATCTAAGAGCCATTTTAATTTGGTCCCGGAAAAATATGCATCAATCACAAGACCGGTTTTCTGACGGAATGAATCGGTAAGACCTTTATCTTTTAAGGAATCCGCATATTCGGAAGTTCTGCGGCACTGCCATACAATTGCATGGTAGATAGGTTTGCCGGTATTCTTATCCCATACGATGGTGGTTTCACGCTGGTTGGTGATACCGATTGCCCCAATGTCGGCAGCGGTAGCGCCCAGATTTGCCATAGCCTCTTTTGCAACTTCTAACTGTGTGGACCAGATTTCGTCCGCGTCGTGCTCCACCCAGCCGGGCTGTGGGAAATACTGTGTAAATTCCTTTTGTGCAACGCTGCACATTTCACCCTTCTCATTGAAAAGAATACAGCGGTTACTTGTGGTTCCGGCATCTAATGCCATAATGTACTTTGCCATGTTTTACCCCTCCATTTTTTAGTGTGAAAAAAGCGATTCATATATTTATAAATTCAGTATACATACAAAAGGCACAAAAGTCTTTAGACAAAAATCCCTAATTGTATTAATTTTTACAAAAATAGAAATTTGACAAAAAAATTTATTCCTGCGAGCAACGAGCCAAGTGACTGCTTGCAGCGGGGTCTTTGATTATCAGGTAAAAATAGTAAGTGCATATTTTATATATGTATGATATACTTGTTTCATAAAAAAAGTTATGAGGTGTACAGTGAATAATGAATAAAGAAGCACAGAAAACAGAGCAGTTAATACAGATTTATAAGGAAGACCCGGTAAAGGAGAATCTGAATGCATTGATACATCAGATGCAGAAGACGATTTTTTTAGTTCCCGCCAATCTTCCCGACAGCGTGGATAAAGAATCATTAAAAAAAGAAGTGGAGGCAAAACAAGGAGGGCATGTACAGCTTCCGGAGGGCGTGTCTCCCATTCCCTGTATATTAAAGAATCCTGAAGGCAGAGTGTTTATTCCCATTTACAGCAGCCAGACACAGATTCCCAAGGAGCCGGTGTTTGATTTTGTGATGACGCTGCCTTTTAGGGCATGTTATTCTATGGCATTGAATGCAAAGGCCCCTTGTGAGGGAGTGACGTTAAATCCCTTCTCAGATAATCTCCTTTTTAAAAGGGAGCTGTTGGAAGCGATTCGCAAGGATGAGGAGGCAAGGGCGGCAGGGATGAAACAGGTTAAGGTTTCCCCCAAGCAGTATCATCTGATGATGCGGCAGAAAGCAGAATTTCATGACCTTCCCCTGCGGGTATTTAAAGAGGGGGCGCCTTTTATCTACCAGCTTAGTGATGAAAAGGAAACTCTGGTAAACAGCATTTACCAGAATGCATTCCAAAATCCCAAGCTTTATCCTTTCAGCGAGAATGATTTTGAGGTTATGCCGCTGAATATTAATGAAGAATTGCTGTTAATCCGGCTGGATTTGCCGGAGGTAAAGATTGCGGCACAGCTTTGCTACCGCATATACATTACATTAAATCCCAAGGATGAAAAAGTAATCCATTACTTTACCATTGAGCGGGGCAAGGAAAAAGGAGAGCGGAACTTAGGAGGAATACTCTCTGACGGCAAGCATTGTTCTTTTGGGGAGGCACCTGTGGAAGGGGCGGAAATCCAGCGGATTATGGACATGTTAGAGCAGGAAAAAGAAAAGACAAGCTAAGATATGAATAAAAAAAAGAGACGGTTCTTTGTGAGTCCGTCTCTTTTTTGATAAAAACATTATTTGTTGCTTCTTCTCCAGATATTCATTTTTCCGGCTTCTGCAATAAGTTCATCCCTGAAATTAGGATGGGCAATGGAAATCAATGCCTCGGCCCGTTGCCATGCGGAAAGCCCTTTCAGGTTTACTTTGCCGTATTCTGTTACCACATAATGTACGTTGGCCCTTGTGTCTGTTACAATAGAACCTGGGGTTAAGGTAGGTACGATACGGGATTTTAATGTGCCGTCTTTTGCCTTAAAGGTGGAAGAGCAGCAGATAAAGCTTTTGCCTCCATTGGAAAGGTATGCGCCCAGCACAAAGTCTAACTGTCCGCCTGCACCGCTGATTTGTTTGATTCCGGCGGATTCGGCATTTACCTGGCCGTATAAGTCCAAATCAACGGCATTGTTGATGGAGATAAAATTGTCCAAAGCGCTTACGGAACGGATATCGTTGGTATAGCTTACGGGAGCGCTTAACATTTCAGGATTGTTGTCCAAGTAATCATACATTTTTTTTGTTCCGCATCCAAAACCGAATGTCTGGCGGAAACGGTCGATATTTTTCTTGGAACCATTGATTTTTCCTGCTTTTGCAATGTCCACAAATGCATCAACATACATTTCCGTATGTACGCCTAAATCTTTCAAATCGGATTCTGCAATCATAGAGCCTACCGTATTGGGCATACCGCCGATTCCAAGCTGTAAACATGCGCCGTTTGGAATTTCTTCCACAATTAACTTGGCAACGGCAATATCCACGTCTGTGGGAGCACCGCCTCCGCCTAATTCACCGATAGGAGCGTTTTCACCCTCCACAATATAGTCAACTTTGGAGATATGGATGCCGTTTTCAAAACCGCCTAAGCATCGGGGCATATTTTCGTTTACTTCCACAATGATTTTTTTGGATGTTTCACAGATTGCCATCAAGTGGGATGCATTCGGCCCAAAGTTAAAGTAACCGTGCTTGTCCATGGGGGCAACCTGGAACATGGCAACGTCATCCGGTATAATGGAGTCTCTGTAATAGCGGGGAAGTTCGGAGTAGCGGATGGGGGCATAGTATGCACATCCCCGGCTGATGTATTTACGCTCAATGCCGGACATATGCCAGGAGTTCCATGTAAAATGCTCCCCTGCGTCTTCCCGTTCAAATACAGCAAGAGGCTTTAACAGGATACCGCCCCTGAGATTGATGTCCGTCAGCTCGTCCGTTCTTTTGGCAAGGGCTTTATCCAGTACGTCCGGTGTTCCGTTGCACCAGCCGTAATCCACCCAGTCGCCGGATTTAATAATTTTCACTGCCTCGTCGGCACTTGTCAGCTTTTGTTCATATTCTTTTGAAAAATCCATGAATTAACCTCCTTTATACTTTGTTAAAAATTTAACTCTATATTAACACTTTACAGGGTAAAATACAAGAATGCTGCCACCATATTTTTGTGGAAAAATTAATGGCTGTGTGGTAATATAAAGGAACAGCATAAAAGGGAAAAAGCATAGGGGAAGGGATGCAGATTGTGGGTAATAATTTAATTTTAAAGAGATTTTTTTCAAAAGCGGTTTTACATGATTTGCTTGCTGGCAATGAAAAGGGAATATTTGACTGTGTTGTAAGAAGATATGTATTGGAACCTGAGGGAAAGCCCTATGAAAAATTGATTAGTGAAATATACGCTTATATGGATAAAGAGTATAGAACTGAATATTTTTATAAAAATACAATGTTAAATAAACTGTTATTAAAAAAACATGATTATAAGAATACGATAGTTTTAACTGAATTACCAATAGGATGTTCAAAGGCAGATTTTATTATGATTAATGGGAAAGGAACAGTTTATGAGATAAAGACGGAGTTAGATAATTTGGATAGAATAAACTCACAAATCGAAGATTATTATAAGGCATTTTCAGAAGTGGTGATTGTAACCTATGAAAAAAATATTGAAAAGGTTTTGGAAATTGTTCCGGAAACAGTAGGAATAATGAAGCTGACCAGGCGAAGGGCACTAAAAACTATTAGAGAATCAAAGGATATTTATAATAAATTAGACTATTATACAATATTTAAAATCTTGAGAAAATACGAATTTGAGAATATTATAACAAAGCAGGGATATGATTTGCCGAAAGTTAACCAATTTCTATATTATAGAGAATGTTTTAACCTGATACAAAAAATAGACATCGATGTATTGCAAAAACTGATGCTTAAAGAATTGAAGAAACGAATGCGTATTGAAGCGGTTGAGTTTAGTATTGATGTACCAGAAGAATTAAGATTTTTAATATATTTTGATGACGCTGTTTTTAAGTATAAGGATACCTTTTTTACAACATTAAATAGAATTTATGGAGGGTAGATATGTATTTTCCTTATTTGCGGGGAAGGCAATTTGAACTTATTGCATTAAGAGAACTTTTGGAAGCTGATTTAATTGGTGATAAAATAGTTCCGATAATTGAGCCGATTAAGGCCACATCAACATTGGCTAAAACTTTGCTGTCTTATTCAGAGAAAAAACATTGTCATGCATTGATAATGAATCCAGAGGTGGGGAATTTTGCATCAACTATTAGAGAAAGCGAAAAGCAAGAAGATAGAGTAGTTATGGATATTTATCGTGACTTAAAATCGCAATATTTGATAGAGGCATATATAATGAATAAACAGACGCCTTTGCAGCTTGAAAAAAGGCAAGATTTATCTCAATTAATGATTGTTAATCCTAAACGAGATTGTATGGAAGATTATCTTAAAGTATATACAGAGATGGAGCCGGAGTATACATTATTGCCTGATGACAGAACTTTTAGTCGGAAAGTTCCCAAATCAAAAGTGTTATTTATGGATAGATTTCCTAAAGCACCGAGGAATTCGGATTACAGTAAAAATGAGGATGAATTTTATTCAGAAGACCATTTGTATTATGATACAGAAGGTTTTCGAGGGTTTGCGGATTATTCAATCGTAGGTTCTGATTTTAGTGAAACGGGATTTGCACCGCTTGCAGTGGCAATTCACATAGTATATTTTGATAGTGATAAAATTTTAAGAGTTCACCATTTTGTTTCAGATTCAAATGACGATATAAATGATCCGGCTGGAAAATTCGGGGAAGCAGTTAGCAAATTAGCAGAATGGGTAAAAGTTAATAATCTGCGGCATACGGTTGGAATAGATAAGTTTTTAGAGTGCAACAGGACCGGAAAGTATCCGGGGCTGGGAACGGTAAAGAAATATTCGATAATGCATCATCTTGAATTGATAAATAGATTTTTAGAAGGGGAAATATAATGCGAATAGGAATAAATTGTTTTGAAGATGTTGAGATACGCTCCATAATTGCATCAGGCGGAGAAGTAGGGGATTGTGATATTACGGGACAAAAGAATGTCTTAATTTATGATACATTATCCGAAAACAATACTGCTGATTTGGCTGTTTTATTATCAGAAATTTTAGACGTTTACACACCAGAGTCAGAGTTGCCGTCAGATTTTCCCCAAACGCGTCTGGCTTATATTGAAGAGACTCTATCATCAGACTGGTCAATATTTAATCTTTCCATAGACAAAATAAAACAAGTGGTAATGGAAGTTTGTAAGAGTATTTATGCGGAAGATTCTTTAGTGTTTAAAGAGAGAGTCGGATTAGAACGGTTATGTGATTCAGATTTCCTGAGGCGAAATTGTATAATGAAAGAGTCATCATGGGAACGCTTTATGAGTTCAATAAAAAATATTAACCGATTTCATTCAAATCATATTAATTTAGAATTATTACAGAAATTGTTTGACAGTCCAAGTTTGCAATTATCGATTCCTGAGAAGAGCGTAACATATTATCGTGCAAGGATAAGTGGAGAAGAAGTTTATTCCAAAAATGAAATGGGACCTCCGCCAAATAGGCTTGCAATAGGAGGAAGAGCAAATTCAAAAGGGATTAGTTGTTTATATTTGGCAAGTGATATAATGACAACCTTTCACGAAATTCGAGCAAGAGATTTAGACTATGTTTCGGTAGGTGAATTTGTTCCGAATAAAGAAATCAAATTGGTTGATTTGTCAAATCTTCATAAAATAAGTCCTTTTTCGGCAGGAACATTTGGGTGCGAGTGGTTTGCAATCAATATGAACATACTGAAGAAAATAAGTGATGAAATTGCAAAACCGTTAAGGCGGCAAGACAGTGAATTAGATTATTTACCCGCACAATATATTGCTGATTTTATTAAATGTTTGGGATATGATGGAATATGTTATAGAAGCACTTTAAATGTTCAGGGTTTGAATTATGCCATATTTAATTGCAAAAAATTTGATTGCATAAATGTTAAGCTTTATCATATTACATCATTGTCATATTATGCCGAGCCATCGATTGTGTGATTTGGATGACGTGGGTATAAGATAATCCCTTTAAAGTGATTTTACCTATTTTTTTCTGGATGTTCTGCCAAGAAGGTAATCTACTGACACATCATAAAAATCTGCCAGTTTTATAAAAACTTCTATGGGAATATTAATTTTTCCTAATTCATATTTAGAGTAAGTTGTCTGTTTGACATTTAGATATTTTGCAATTTCAACTTGTTTTATATCATTATCTTCTCTTAAATTGCGGATATTTTCAAAAATCATATATTATCAGCTTTCTGGCGGGAAATGTATTAATATTGCTAAAATGAAAGGCATATACAAATATTATAAAATAGTCGCAAAAAGACTATTGCAAAATAGTCGTAATACGACTATAATCTAATTGTATCTTTACAAATTATCATATACAGTAAAGAGAAATATATGAAACGAAAGGAGAAAAATCATGAGACAATTAGCAGGGAAATTTGTGGCATTTTTGTTAGTGTGCTGTACAATTTTGGGTATTTCAGGCAGAGAGGTTAAAGCAGAGGATAAGATATTGTCTGAATTAACAGATAATATGAGTATTGCGGGAATGCCTTTTCAGGATTATGGAACAAGTACAAAAGATGGTGTTCTTCAAATATCATCTAATTCACATTCTTTAAAAGCAGGAGATGTTGTGGAGGTTGAATTTATGTTCAATTGTTCCAGTGAAGATTGGATAATTGGGTTTATGATGGATGGTTTATATAATTCTGATGTTCTGGAATTTATGTATCTGGATGTTGAAGATGAATACAAAGAAAAATACAGAGCTGAAGGTTATGCAAATTCGGGGCTTTTTGGGTGGGTTGATAAGAGTGATAATATGAGTGACGATTTGAAAGCATTCCTAAAAAATCCAAAATCGTTGAGTGTTACTTTTTTAGATGAGGCTAATTCGCTTCAGGGAAAGGCTGCCACAGCAAAATACCGTGTGAAAAAGGATACAGAATCATTGGATTTATATTATACTTCGATTGAGTATACGATAGTAAGCGGGATGAATACAGTAAATGAGCAGAGTACAACTTATTACTATTATGGTTCTGGTGGTGTTCCCAATGATGAGGTTAGATAACGTAACTTGCAGAAAACACGATAAAATCAAGGTTTACAGACAGTAGACAAAAGGAAATGTACGCTAAAAACTGAAAATTGAATAATAACCCCATGCAGGACAACCTTTTCCTGCACACCTTAGACGATCAAAACATGAGCGTCTATTTTTTGTTTACGCGCCATGGGCGCGCTTTAACGGGTGTAAGTCCCGAACATTCACCACCGTTCCTATGAGCGACAAGGGATAGGCCAGATCCCCATCGTCCATTTAGGTGTTTCCGCTTCCGCTATGGAGAAGCGCGGCATATGCACCGAGCGCGTCGGTCTCAATCGTGAAATCGAAGTGACAAACCAGAAGTTGCGGCAGTTGAAAGCGTGTATCTCCAAACTGCAAAAGTGGCTGAAAGAGGAACAGAAAAACACCGAGCCGCCCACCCTTGTCGACTATATCCAAAGTATCCTGTCACGCAAGGCACAGGCGGGAAAATCGGGCGTTTTCCAATCATTGTATAACCTTAGGGACGCGGCAAAAATGCTGAATTTCCTGCAAGCCAATAACATCATGGATATGGCGGAGCCTGATGAAAAATTCAAGTCCATGATAGGAGACTGGACATTCAGGGTAAGCTGAAACTCGTTGAATGGCGGCTTGCTACGCTGAAAAATCACATCGGGCAATCGGATATTTATTTCAAGTACAGGGGAAAGAAGCTGCTGATGGAAAGCGAGCAAATCCTGTTTACGGCGACGAAAGACTACCTCAAAGGCGTGATGAACGGCAAGAGCACAATCCCGACAAAGACATGGAAAGCGGAGTATGCTAGGCTGACCGCCAAGCGAAATGCGCTCAACCAGAGGTATATTGCACTCAAAGAGGAAGTGAGAGAAGCTGAGCAGATACGAAAGAGCGTTTACAGTATCTTGTGGCAGGAACAGCGGGAACACGCACCCCGCGGGGCGCAGGATATGGAACGGTAACAGACAAGGCGGCGGGACAGGAAAATGTCTGTTCCGCTGCGCTGATTTTTGTACGCGTATTTTATAAGGATTGATGCTATCAGATTTCGACTATATCGTAATCGGGTTCTTGCTCGACCATTTCAAGAGGGTAATCGCCAGGGTTTGAAAGATGAAGAACCTCGCCACCTGCGCTGTAATTACTCATCCATTCACAGTAATAGTCTTCTGCTTCCTGTTCCGTGTCAAAAATGCCGTCATCTCCGTCCTCTTCGTAAGAGTCAATAACTTCACCGTCAGGAAATGTCATAACTACTTTAAATTTAGCCATTATTCTGCTCCTCCTTTTTCAGAAAATATAACACAAAGAATAACAGAAAAAAGTTAATTTGCAATTTGTAGAACACCCACCATGAGTTAAAACTCAATTTTATTTTATATTAAAAATTAAAAAAAGGCAATAAAAACTTTTCCGTCTGCTCCATTCTAACGGCAAAACCGTCTGCACTACTGCGACGGCTCCCGTTAGGTTTTGCGATGTCTCTGTCCTCGCGCCCCTGATCAGAATTAGAATACATTCTATATTATAAGGTTGACAATAGGTATATTTTTTCATCACCAGTTACTTCTTTTTTGAAAGTACTTTTGAAACTGTTGACTGAGAGATATCCATAAAAAAGGCAATATCTTCCTGCTTGTATCCATCGCTGTAAAACTCCTTGATTATTTGGTTTTGTTCTTTCTTTGAGTCATAATCGGGGATTTGAATTTGTGTTTTTCGCTTTACACCCTTTGAAGTTTGCTTCATGACGTATGTGTCACCTGTATTTGTTCTAACAAATATATAATCTGTACCAGTACGCTTATTAGTGTCATAACGTATTTTCTTTACTACTTCACTTTTAAACTTCATACCAATAGCGAAACTTGAAATTGGAATAACAAATATATGACATTGGAGGGTAAGAAGTAAAGGCCGAGAATAGGCCTGTGGGAAAAAGAGAGCAGGATACAGAGGAGGAAAATGCAGAATCTTTAATAGAAAACGTTCCGGTGCTGGAAGAATACCAGAGGCTTTCTGGTATTAACCAGGACCTGGCAGGATGGGTCACCGTGGAGGGGACAGGCATAGATTACCCGGTGTTACAGGATAAGGAAAACTCAGAGTATTATCTGTCCCACAATTTTTTCCGGAAAGAAGAGAGGGCAGGAGCAGTTTTTTTAGACGGAAATGCCTGTATTTACCCAAAGGATAAAAATATCGTTTTATACGGACATAATATGAGTGACGGAAGCATGTTCGGCAGTTTGAAAAAGTATAGGGATAAATCTTTCTGGCAGAAGCATAGTGTTTTTGAATTTGATACTCTGTATGAGAAATCCAGGTATCAGATTGTGGCAGTGTTGGTTGTGGACATAGCAAAAACAGAAAGTTTCTGTTATTATGGCTTTTATAACTATGACGAGGAAGGTTTTGATAAGTGCATGGATTTTATAGAGAAGAACCGACTTTATGATACCGGGTATCAACCCATTTACGGGGATTCCTTTGTGATGCTTTCCACCTGCAATGGCAGTGTGAAAGACAGCAGGCTGGTAGTTGTGGGAGTGGAAATATAGTAACAGTGGTATCCTTCATGGCCTAACCGCGCACTTGCTGAGCGGTAGGCCCAGAACATGATTCAAGTGTAACTAACAGTGAATCAAGGACTGTGTTTACAAAAATTTTATTAGTATTTTCCGGCAAAAAGTATTATAATGATTAATACGATTACCAGCCGCCTTCTATGTACTGGCGGCTAGAGATGAGAGGATAATGTTATGTATGATTTTCAAAACACAGTACTCCTTTCCGCAAGACCTACAAAAGGGACGCGGCTTTTGCGGAATGTGGCATTGATTCTGGTGATGTTGAGTCTTTTAGCGTGTATTTGGCTCAACCCGTTTTTGTTTTCCCCGATTTTTATTTTAGCCGCAGCATTCTGGTGGTGGACGGTATTCCGTACGGGACTTGAGTACGAGTACACGTATTTTGACGGTGATTTGGATTTTGATAAAATCCGTGCAAAGAGTAAAAGGAAGCATATTATCAGTATCCATATGGATAACGTAACTTCCATTGTGCCGGAGAATGACCCGTCCCTTTATAACATACACCAGAATAACGGGACAAAAATCATTGATGTTTCCAGCCGTAAGCCTGACCGGAAAGTGTATGAAATTGTCCATCAGGATGCCGGTGTAACCACCTGTATCCGGTTTGAGCCGGATGAGAAGTTTTTGGATGTAATTTCCGTGAAATATGCAAGGAAAATAACAAGGTAAGTAAGGCAGGAGCCGCATACATTTAACCGTGGGCGAGAATTTCCAGGAATTTTTCTCCACGGTTTTTCCATGTATGTTCCAAAACCGCTTTTTTGTAGCCCTGCTGTGCAATATGTTCTGTTTTCTCTTTATTTTCCAACAAGTCCAAAACTTTTTGGCACAGGTCATCCGGCCTGTCCGCCCGGTAAAATACCAAGTCCTTTCCGTCTTCAAACTGTTCTTTTAACATGGGGGTGGCGTCCGTAAGGCAGAGGCTGTGGTTTAGCATGGAAGAGTATACCCTGTCGTGGGAGCCGTCCTTAAATTCCGGCATAATGTTTAAGGTAATGTATGCCTGGCGGAAATATTGGAAGGTATCTTTAAAATCCTTATCGTCAATGAGAGAAACGTTTTTAAATTCCGCCATAGGGGAGCTGCGCCAGCCGTTTCCGCATATGGTCAGGGGAATTTTTGCTTCTGCCAGGCTTAGTAGAAGCTCCTCTCTGCGCCAGGCCCTAAGATAAGAGTCGCAGAGAAAACATGCCTGCATATGTAAAGGGAAAAGTTCCTCCACAATCTCATCACAGGAGGGAAGCAGGGATTTCATGGCTTCTTCCTGGGAGAGGGAAGGTTTTTTTTGTATTGCGGCGATTAAATCTTTTGTCATAGTCTTAAGAAAACCGGGAATATTTTCTATGGAGGCTTCCACGTCTTTTGGGGAGGTGTAGGAGCCGGAGAAAAATAAATCTATTGTTTTTTGGGGGTAAGCCGGGTCTTTCGGGCAGATGTCCTCCCCCGTCATGGGGATGACATGGACGGAAGCAACGTGGGGATACCAGGTTTCGATATATTTTTTGTGGTTTCTGTCCAGGCAGATGACATGGAAGTTCTTTGGAGTCTGTTTTAATGCATCATGGTGGTACAGTGGATGATCCAGGATAACGTCGTAAAAGGGGGCGTCAATCTGGTCAAGGAAATAAGTACCGTCGTCCATTTTTACTTTGGGCAGGCCGGAATTAAAGTCAATCACTGCGTCAAAATGATGGCCCGCAAAGCGTTCCATGGCCTCCGCAGGCTCCCTTTCGGCAGAAAAAATCTCTACGGAATGGGAAAGTGATGACAGTTCGTCGGCTAAGGATTGAGAAAAATAGGTGTAGGAATTGTAGCATACCGATTTTAGCTGAAAAAGCAGAAAGTGTTTCATCATGGGCCTCCATAAAATATTTTTTCATAAGGGCAATGGGGAATGTCCTTTGTATACAATTTTATTTTGGAGGAAAACAGGGGATGTGTCAAGCAGATATATTTTTTTATGAAAATCTTACACTTTTCAAATTTCTAAAATCCCCTTGTGAACTCCCAAAACAGGTAGTATAATATTTAAGGTGATTTGAAAAATAAGACAAGCCAAGAACAGGGAGGCAGACATGCTGGAATTACGGGATATATCTTATGAGGTGGAAGATGACAGAGAACACCGTGAAATTTTAAAAAATATAAATTTAACCATAGACGACCATTTTGTAGCAATTACAGGGCCAAACGGCGGAGGCAAATCCACCCTGGCTAAATTGATTGCAGGTATTATCACTCCCACATCGGGACAGATATTTTTAGACGGCAGGGAAATCACAAATTTAAATATTACGGAGCGGGCAAAGGCGGGGATTAGCTATGCATTCCAGCAGCCTGTGCATTTTAAAGGGCTTACGGTAAAAGATTTAATTACCTTGGCGGCAGGCTATTCCGTGAACGTATCGGAAATCTGTGATATTCTTTCCGAGGTAGGCTTATGCGCCAGGGAATATATTGACAGGGAGATTAACAACAGCTTATCCGGCGGAGAATTAAAAAGGATAGAGATTGCCATGGTAATTGCAAGAGGCACAACTTTATCCATATTTGATGAGCCGGAAGCAGGAATTGACCTGTGGAGTTTTAACAGCTTAATCCATGTGTTTGAGAAAATGCGTAAGGAGATTAACGGCATGATTCTCATTATCTCCCACCAGGAGAGGATTTTAAATGTGGCAGATAAGATTGTACTTATCAAAGACGGGGAAGTATCCGCCATGGGTACAAAAGAGGAAGTGCTTCCCATGCTCTTAAATGGGTCGGGAACCTGTAAGACATTAATTGACAAGACGATATAGGGGGAAATATGGACAAGATAGAAAAGAATTTATTAGAGCAGGTGGCAGATTTGCATGAAGTGCCTGCGGGAGCATATAACATCCGTTCCAACGGAAAACTGGCAAAAAGGAATACTACGGCCAATATTGACATTGTGACAAAAGAGGATAAACAGGGGATTGATATTATTATTAAACCGGGAACAAAGAATGAAAGCGTGCATATTCCGGTTATTTTAAGTGAAAGCGGATATCAGGATTTGGTGTATAATGATTTTTATATCGGCGAGGACTGTGATGTTACCATTATTGCAGGATGCGGCATCCATAACTGTGGTGTGGATACCTCCAAGCACGACGGAATCCATACATTTTATGTGAAAAAAAATGCCAGAGTGCGCTATGTGGAAAAACATTACGGGGAAGGAGACGGCAGGGGGGAGAATGTGATGAATCCCACCACAGTTGTCCACTTAGATGAAAATGCCGTTCTTGAAATGGAGACAACCCAGATAAAAGGTATTGATTCCACCAACCGTATTACCAGGGGGACATTAAAAGAAGGGGCAAGCTTAGAGGTAAAAGAAAAAATTATGACCCATGGCAGCCAGTATGCCAGAACAGAATTTGAAGTGGATTTAAACGGGGAAAACTGCAGTGCCAATGTAATTTCCAGGTCTGTGGCAAGGGATGATTCCAAACAGGAGTTTTTTTCCAGAATTAACGGAAATGCGGCCTGTGCCGGGCATAGTGAGTGTGACGCTATCATTATGGACCATTCCCAGGTGACGGCAAGCCCTCAGCTTACTGCCAACCATGTGGATGCCAGCCTGATTCACGAGGCAGCTATCGGCAAGATTGCCGGGGAGCAGCTTATTAAGTTAATGACGTTAGGACTGACAGAGGAAGAGGCAGAGCAGCAGATTATCAGCGGATTTTTAAAATAGAAAATGAGAAACACTTGAAAGTGTTTCTCATTCTTTGTTTGATAAGAAATGGAAACGTTCATCAGCAGCAGCAGGAAATGCGCCGGCAGAACCAACGATATTTGCTTTCCGCTGGCATTGGGCACAGAGATTGCCAAAACGGATAACCGCGCCACAGCCTTTGCAGCGCATGGTCTGAATTTTGGGAGCAGCTTCAATTTCTTTGTACTCAATCCTTCCCTCACGAATCCAGCCCTTTACTTTGCTTAATGGGATGTTAAATTCATTAGCTACCATATATTCTGTTACGTCATTTGCCCGGATATATTCTTTTACACGGTTAAATAATTCCCGTTCTTTGCAGCGGGGGCAGAGTTCGTCGGGATAATCTGCCGGAAGTGCCCGATGGCAGTCCGAACATTCCTTTGGTGAATCAAATAAATAATGTGTTTCAAAATCAGGCATGGAAAAAAGCCTCCTTTTCTAAAAGCATTGGTAACTTTTATAGTCAAATGCTATTATACCATATATTATAGAAAAAGGAAATAAAAAATGATTTCTTACAAAAATGAGAAAGGAACAGCATATGTTGGGTAATTTTAAAGACAGTACAATAAAGGCACCCATTGCAGTTTTTGATTCCGGTGTGGGGGGAATCAGCGTTTTGCGGGAACTAAAAGCCCTTATGCCCTGGGAAAATTATTATTATTACGGGGATTCTGCAAATGCGCCTTACGGGACAAAAGCCCTGGAGGAAGTAAGAGAGCTGACCATAGGGCATGTAGACAGGTTTATTGCCCAGGGCGCCAAGGCAGTGGTAGTTGCATGTAACACTGCCACTACTGCGGCTGTGCGGCTTTTGCGGCAAAAATATGAGGACGTGCCTATTATAGGGATTGAACCGGCCTTAAAACCTGCGGTTTTATCCAAAAAAAATCCCAACGTAATTGTTATGGCAACACCTATGACAATCCGGGAGGAAAAATTTCATAACCTGATGGACCGGTATATTCACATGGCGCATATTATTCCGCTGCCCTGCCCCGGCCTTATGGAATATATTGAACACGGGGATGTCCAGGGGGAAGAACTGGAGAATTTTCTGGAAAAACTCTTTGAACCGTTTGATAAACAAAAGTTAGATGCAGTTGTCTTAGGCTGTACCCATTATCCTTTTGTCAGCAGGGAACTTAAAAACATACTGGGAGAGAATGTGGCATTGTTTGACGGAGGAGCCGGGGTGGCAAGAGAGACAAAGAGGCAGTTAATCCAGAAAGGATTGTTAAGCGAAAGCAGGGAGCAGGGAGAAATCATATTTGCAAACAGCGAGGAATCCACAGAAAAGATTGATTTGTGCAGGAAACTTTTATACTCCAGAGCATACACAGAGGAAGGGTAATATGTCAAAATCCTACAATCAGAAATTAAAAATACTTTATATTGCCCAAATCTTGTTGGAACGGTCAGACGAGGAACATCTTCTTTCCACAAAAGATTTGATTGCGGGGCTGGCAGAATACGGCATTGCGGCAGAGCGGAAAAGTATTTATAAAGACATAGATGCATTGATTGATTACGGCATGGATATTGTAAAGGTGGAGGGGCGTACCGGGGGATTTTATATTGCAAGCCGCCGGTTTGAACTGCCGGAATTAAAATTGCTGGTGGATGCGGTGCAGGCGTCCAAATTTATTACCGGGAAAAAATCAAGGGAACTGATTGCAAAACTGGAAACTCTTACCAGCCATGCCAATGCGGGGAAGCTCCAGCGCCAGGTGGTGGTGAACAACAGGAATAAAGCTGTCAATGAGTCTATTTATTACAGCGTGGATGCTATTTATACTGCCATGAATGACGATGTGCAGATTTGTTTCCAATATTTTTCCTGGACGCCGGAGAAGAAAATGGAACTGAGAAAAAACGGGGATTTTTATCAGGTAAGTCCTTGGTTTCTCACATGGGAGGATGAAAATTATTATCTGATTGCCTATGACGAAATGGCAGGAGTAATGAAACATTACCGGGTAGATAAAATGCTAAAGCCAAAAAGCACAAAGAAAAAACGTATGGGAAAGGAGCTGGCAGACAGCTTTGACATTGCTTCCTATGCAAAGAAAACATTTGGCATGTTTGCAGGGGAGGAGGAAACCGTAGTGTTAGAATGCAGGGAAGAACTTACCGGCGTATGTATTGACCGTTTTGGCACGGATGTGGCAATGAGGAGAACGGAAACAGGGCTTATCCGCATCCGGGCAGATGTAGCGGTAAGCCCCCAGTTTTATGGATGGCTTGCAGGGCTGGGGGGCAGGATAAAAATCCTGTCACCGGAAAGCGTAAAGAATGCCTATCGAAGCTGGATAGAAAACATAGTGGAAAGCTTTGATTTGCCCGTTATCCCAGAATAATATGAAATATCACATATAATAAAAGCAGGTGAACAGGGTAAAAAGCGTAGAATACATATTTTAAGTTTAATCCCCGTTTTCCATTGTAGAATTTTACCAGCAGAATATCCACAAGGCAGGTGGCTTCTATGGTGTTCATCGTGGAAAGCCATAAAGTGGCTACCGCCATGGAAAGGATGTTGTTTTTGTAGCGTTTGAACAGGTAAATAAATACTATGGTCAGTACCCCTGTGGAACCGTAGTCCGTATACAAAAGCTGGGCCAGTAACAGTCCTGCTACCAACACGACGGTGTCCACCACAAACCGGAAAAAGCCCTGGAATATTTTTTTGGCAAGTTCTATGAGGGCGATAACTGTAAGGCCGATAAACAAGGTAAAAAATACATTCTGGTAATACCAGTCAAATATCTGCCCCCTCATGGCTAAGTCAAAGGGTATCTCGGAGATAAATGCAAACGCCAGCAGCCGCAGGGCATATTTTTTTACATCTCTGGTATGTAAAAATCCTTCCACCAAAAGAAAACAGAAGATGGGGAATGCCAGCCGTCCGATAAGCCGCATAACAAAATAAGGTATGGCATACTGTCCGTTGGTCTGCATGAGAGTGACATAATCTTCCATGGATGTAATGGGTATAATTAATGCCCTGGATTCTAATGCCACCACACCCAGATGGTCTATAAACATGGTGATAATGGCAATGAGTTTTAAGGTGCTGCCGGATAATCCGCCGGATTTTTCCTGCTGGGACGTGGTTGTTGCTGCTGTATCTGGCATAATAAGTCCTCCTGATAATTTTAAGTGATTACGGATTGTTTCGCTGCTGCGCAGCTTCCACAATCCTGCCCACAATTCGCATTTCCGTGGTAGTTTCCGCCGCTTCATGCTCATTGTGGGGCGTGTCATAAAGTCATCTCTCCACTTACATGCAGGCATGACGTGGAGAATGACTTTTGACACTGTAATCAAAATTATAGTGGAAGGGAGAGGAAAATGCAAGTAAATGTGGAAATAGGGTGTAAGACAATTATTTTATTTTTTTCGCAGGGAATAATTTTTTATAATGTTGTAAATAAATGAGAATTAAGGTACAATGAAAGCATCTTAGGGGGAGTGAAACATGAATATAGAAAAATTTGAATCTATATTGCACATTGGAGAAACTATTGCGGTAGAATTTAAAAGATGCGGAAACGGCATAGAAAGCGATGTTTATGAGAGTGTTTGCTCCTTTTTAAACAGATTTGGAGGAGATATCTTTATGGGCGTTCTGGACGATGGGACGGTTCTTGGAGTCCCGAAGAATGCTGCCGGAGATATGATTAAAAATTTTATAAAAGTAATCAGTAATCCTGTCATGTTTACACCTACTATATATCTTACTCCGGAAATTATAAAATACAATGAAAAAATTATCATTCATGTTCATGTACCGGTTAGCGCAGAAGTGCATAGTTATAAGAAGGTGGTTTTTGACCGTGTAGACGATTCGGATGTAAAAGTTACTGCTACGGCCCAACTGGCATCCATGTATATTCGGAAACAAAATATTTTTACAGAAAAAAGAATTTTTCCTTATGTATCAATGGAAGATTTGAGATTAGATTTGCTGCCGCGGATTAGAAAAATGGCAACAAATAATGCAGATGGAATTCACAGTTGGGAATCCATGAATGATGAAGAACTTTTAAGAAGCGCCGGATTATATGGAACGGACCGGACAACCGGTGAGAGAGGGTATAATCTTGCAGCAGTAATGCTGCTGGGGAAAGATGATGTAATTATGGATGTATGTCCGGCATATGAGACAGATGCGCTTGTAAGAAAAATCAATGTGGATAGATATGATGACAGAGAAATTGTCAGGACAAATTTAATTGACAGTTATGACAGGTTGATAGAATTTGCCAGGAAAAACCTTCCTGATAAATTTTTTTTGGAGGGAACAGAGCGGAAAAATCTTAGAAATATAATTATAAGGGAAATGATTGGAAATATATTAATACACAGAGAATTTACAAGTTCCTATACTGCAAAATTTGTGATTGAAAAAAATCAAATGTATACAGAAAATGCAAGCCGTTCCGCCGGGGATGGAATGATTACTCCTGAAAATATGGAACCTAATCCCAAGAATCCGGTGATTGCTTCTTTTTTTAGAATTATTGGATGGTCGGATAAACTTGGCTCCGGTGTAAGAAATTTATTTAAATATTCAAAATACTATTCAGGACAGGAGCCAAAATTTATAGAAGGTGATATTTTCAGAACAATCGTTCCTTTGGATGAAGAATATTCATTTGACATTTCAGAACAAGAGCCATATATTCTAAATGAACAAATGCAATTAGACCAATTAGACCAATTAGACCAATTAGACCAATTAGACCAATTAGACCGATTAGACCGATTAGACCAATTA
Source organism: uncultured Lachnospiraceae bacterium (assembly GCA_947630855.1). Classification (GTDB taxonomy): domain Bacteria; phylum Bacillota; class Clostridia; order Lachnospirales; family Lachnospiraceae; genus Roseburia_B. The sequence goes on along the minus strand of CANRJF010000043.1, from coordinate 5,550 downwards.
GACCGATTAGACCAATCAGACCAATTAGACCAATCAGTTCATAATGAAGATATTATAGAAGAAAAAGTACTAAATTTATTACGCGAAAATCCAGAAATAAAGACAAAAGAAATTTCGGATGTAATGGGATTATCAACCAGTCAGGTAAAATATAATTTGAAAAAATTAAAAGAAAGCAACAGAATAAAGCGGCAGGGTTCAAACAGGAATGGATTTTGGACTATTTTATGATTTAAGAGGTGGAAAAGATGGATGACAAACATTACGCAGTACTGATTGATTCGGATAATGTTTCTGCAAAATACATTACGGCAATTTTAGATGAAATGACCAAGTACGGCACAATCACATACAAGAGGATATACGGGGACTGGACCAGCAATCAGGCATCCAAATGGAGAGAAGAACTTCTTGCCAATTCCATTACTCCCATTCAGCAGTTTTGTAATACTGCAGGGAAAAATGCTACGGATTCCGCGCTGATTATTGATGCAATGGATATTTTGTACACAGGGCATGTGGACGGGTTCTGTATAGTATCTTCAGACAGCGATTTTACAAAACTGGCAAGCCGGTTAAGGGAATCCGGCATGGATGTTATCGGCATGGGGGAGACAAAAACCCCCAAGTCTTTTAAAGCAGCCTGTTCTGTATTTACAAATCTGGAAATTCTCTTAGAGCAGGAGTCTGATAAAGCTGAAAATATTTCCATTAAGACCGTTCAGGAGGCCATTGTTGAAATCATTACAGAAAATGAGAACAACGGCAGAAAAACAGGCCTTGGGGAAGTGGGTAATTCCCTATTAAAGAAGTATTCGGATTTTGACGTGCGTAATTACGGTTACAGTTCTTTGTCCCGTTTCATTGAGGAAATGCCGGATACATTTACTTTGCATAAAAAAGACAGTTCCATTTATGTGAAATTAAAGGATGACAGCTTAAAGAGAGAACAGTTGGAAGCTTATATCAGGGAGCAGGTGAAAAATTCCAATGGGGAAGGTGTGGATTTAGCTGCCATGGGGCAGAAACTTCACAAAAAATACCCGGATTTTAAGGTTAAAGAGTATGGTTATTCTACTTTGCAGAAATTCGTTTCCCAAATTGAGGGGTTAGAACTGGTCACAGAGAATGGCTTGCAGAAGACATTAGTGGAGACAGAACAGGCAAAAGCCAATGAACAGCCGAAAAGGATGATTCTTCATGGAAAGAAAGGGAAAAAATAGTATGGAATGTGATTATTGCGCCTATAATGTTTATGATGAAGATGAGGAAGAGTATTACTGTACGGTAAATCTGGATGAGGATGATATGGCACGATTTTTAAGCCATAAGTATAAGAAGTGTCCTTATTTTAAAAATGGGGATGAATATAAGGTTGTACGTCATCAAATGTAAATACAGCAATCTTTTTACCAGTTAGGAAATTACTCCTTTTTTACTGCAAGTAATAGAAACAGTTCTTGAAATGGTTTGTAATTTGTTTATTTTTAAGCTGTATTTACCGGTAGCAGTAGAACCGCTTTTGCTTGCAGATGCAAAGGTAAAAGATGCCTTGGAGTTTTTAATGGAAGTGGAATAGCTGCTTTTTATGCAGGAGGCAGTTTTTCCATTGTATGTAAAAGTTGCATTTAAAGTATAAACGGCAAGAACATTTCCAGAATTATCTGTTATTTTATATTTTTTTGACGTGGATTTTTGGCTTGCAGTGGAAAACAATGTTCTTGCTGAAGTTATGGGGGTCTCGATAATTTCAGATTCAGTTATTATAATCTCCGAATCCTGGTAAATGATGGTATCTTCTTTTCATTATTGATTTTGAGTTTCTGTTTCTATATATTCAGTCTCTTTATAAATGGTAACAGTTTCTGTGATTTTAACAGGCGGGTATAGATAAAGGTAGCAGCTTATTGATGCGGCAAAAATACATATAGTAATACAAATTGTTAATATTATAAATTTTTTATGCTTTTCTTTTTTTAAAATTTCTGCAATTTCTTCACCGGGCATATCATCAATAAAGGAAGATGCAATATCTATTGGGTTTCCAAATTTCTCCAAGATGTCAGAAAATGATGCTTCCGGTTGTTCTTCAAGAAAGTTTGTTATGCTTTTCTGAATCTGGTTTAAAATTCTTTCTCTGCAAGGATAATCTTTTGGAATCCCTGCTTTTATATCCCGAAAATATTTTTTTAATTGAAGTTTCATATTATGGTTCATACATATCTCCCTCCCCCGAATGAAGTAAAAAATTAATCAAATCAGAATATTCCTGATAGGATTGCTCCAATTGTCTGAAATAATCCATACCGGTTTTTTCTATATGATAGTATACCCTGGTCTGGCGTTTGCCGACTTTGGTTTCATAAAAAGAAATATAATTCTGGTCTGAAAGGCGGTAGAGGATTGGATACATGGAACCTTCTAAGATTGTATAAATTCCGCCGCTCCGCTTCTTTAATTCCTGGGTAAGCTGGTAGCCATACATATCTTCTTCCATCAGAAGTTTTAAAAGAAGCATCTCAATTGTTGCTTTTTTAAGAGTGTTTTTTAAAGTTGATTTGTTCTTGTCCATGTAATATTCACTCCTAAGTTTTGGGATACACAACATTAATTATACTAAAAACAATTTTAATGTCAATACCTAGAACAAAAATATAGTTGTTGACAAATTATGGTTTTGTGAATATAATAAATATAGCATGATATTCAGCCGTTGTAGATGGATGTGATTGTCCATTAAAACGATATATTCCTGATGCGTGAATGAGATATGTAATGTACATTTACATAAATGCATATGCCGGTTGCAAACGGCGGATAACAAAACCAGGAGGTGGAAAAATTATGAAGAAAAAAATAGCAATGAGTTTAATAATTGCCGGATTTACGGTTTTGGCGGGGGGATATGCTTATGGGCATGATGGCATCCCCTGTGAATGGGAAGCGTTTCGCAATGAAGCCGGGGAAACGGTTTATTATCCGGTAGGAGTGTTAGAAGAAAATGCAAAAAGGTTTGAAAATGCCAATATTCCTGAAAATGCTAAAATCGGAGATGTTTTTTTAGGGCTGGAAGGGGAGTATGAACGCGTCATTGCCGTAGGTGAAGACGGAGCCTTTGTGACGGAAAGCATATCTGATTCTGAGCTGGAATAAATGTCAGAAGGAAATGGATATGTTATAATTTTTTTGTAAGCATTGCCGGTCAATTTGGGGATGTTTTTAAGGAGAAGCGCTTGAACCATCAGGTAAGAGCTTCTCCTGTTTGTTATTTAAACGATTTTGTTTCATAGTGTTCTCCCGCATGTTTTAAAAAAGAAGGCTGCGTGTGAACGCAGCCTAAATAGTTTCCACTTACGGTAGGACTCACCGCTTTTTACGGAGATGCGATATTGTCGTATTTCTATATGATAAGGGAGACCAGAAAATCACTCTGCCCCCTATCACTAAGCATAGTATATAGAAAAGCACATGGAATATCAAGACAGGTAGAAAAATAAATTTTTTAAACCTTTTAATTGTTACAATTTACGGCCTAACCGAACTGTAAATATGTATTATCGGTTATTACAACCGAATAAATGGGAATTATTGAATGCCAAAAAGTATTAAATTTATTACGCGAAAATCCAGAAATAAAGACAAAAGAAATTTCGGATGTAATGGGATTATCAACCAGTCAGGTAAAATATAATTTGAAAAAATTAAAAGAAAGCAACAGAATAAAGCGGCAGGGGTCAAATAGGAATGGATTTTGGACTATTTTATGATTTAAGAGGAGGAAAAAATGGATGACAAATTCGTTTCCCAAATTGAGGGGTTAGAACTGGTCACAGAGAGTGGCTTGCAGAAGACATTAGTGGAGACAGAACAGGCAAAAGCCAATGAACAGCCGAAAAGGATGATTCTTCATGGAAAGAAAGGGAAAAAATAGTATGGAATGTGATTATTGCGCCTATAATGTTTATGATGAAGATGAGGAAGAGTATTACTGTACGGTAAATCTGGATGAGGATGATATGGCACGATTTTTAAGCCATAAGTATAAGATGTGTCCTTATTTTAAAAATGGGGATGAATATAAGGTTGTACGTCATCAAATGTAAATACAACATCCATCTCTTTAGATGTCTTAATTGGATACCGAGGCTGACAATCAGCAGAAAATAATGTGTTATTAGTTGGTGATGCTTCAGACTTCATTGGCAATTATAGATTATCTTAATGTGAAAAAACAAAAACAGACTTCGATGATATTGACGTGATATATACTATGGTATATACTATAACATAGGGAGGTGCTTAAATATGATGATGGCAAAAGTATTTGAAAATGGCAGAAGCCAAGCAGTTAGATTGCCAAAAGAATATCGGTTTAGTGATGAGGAAGTGGCTATAAACAAAATCGGAGATGTTGTCATATTGATGCCAAAGGAAAACAAATGGTCTGGATTTTTAAATAGCTTAAATATTTTTTCAGAGGATTTCATGAATGATGGACGCGAGAGGTCTGTGGAACAGGAGTGCGAGGCTCTATGAAGTATATGTTAGATACAAACATCTGCATTTATGCTATTAAGCATAAATCAGATACTGTGATTAAAAAGTTTCTTTCGCATGATCCGGAAGAACTGTGCATTTCAGCAATTACTTATGCAGAATTGATGCATGGTGTTGAGAAGAGCATAGCGGTGGAGAGGAATCGTATTGCAATGTCTTTATTCCTTTCCCCGATTACAATTTTGCAATTTGACGAACATGCGGCAGAAGAATATGGAAGAATCAAGGCAGAACTTGAAAAGAAAGGAACACCGATTGATCCGATGAATACATTGATAGCAGGTCACGCCATGTCAAGAGGACTTATTCTTGTGACGAACAACACAAGAGAATTTAACCGTGTGGTTGGTTTAACAGTAGAAGATTGGACACGAGAGCAGAAATAAATGAATCAGATGACCGTTTAAGGAGTTTTTTGAGTTTCCCCATTTTTTCAAATAGCTGATTTTGAGCTAAAATAAAAAATGCAAAAACACGAAACCTTTGTTATAATTAAATCACCACAATAAACCAAACAAAGGAGTGTTTTTGCATGATTAATTATAACAGATTAGGTTACGAAATTAAAAGGGATTTAACCAAATTTTCCACAAAAATTTCACAGGGGTTAAAACGCCCGCAGCAGAAATTTGTCCACCAGATGCTCTACGGCATACTTACAGGAAACAAACTGCATCTGAGTGAAATCGCCCGTTCCCTGAAAGAAGAGATTACGCTCAAAAAGACCATTGAGAGGCTGTCCAGAAACCTGAATGCTTTTGAGGAAAAGCAGTCCCTCATGCAGGATTATCTTTCCCTTGTAAAACAGCACATAAAAGAGGACTATGCCGTAATCGTCATTGATAATTCCGATATTGCAAAGCCTGCAAGCAGGAAAATGGAAGCGCTCTCCCAAATACGGGACGGAAGCACGGGGGAAATCACACAGGGTTATCTGACCATAGAAGCGGCAGTGCTATCCGAATCCGGGAAGATGCCCCTCCCGGTCTACGA
>CANRJF010000042.1 GCA_947630855.1 uncultured Lachnospiraceae bacterium | reverse complement strand
TCCATAAGGGCAGAAAGTTCAGGAGCCGACAATGAACGTTTCAGCGAGTATCTCTGGAAATTAGAGCAGAATAACAGTATTTCCCAGGAAGAGAGGGAATCCTATATAGGAATATACCGTTTAATCAACCAGGTGGAAAAGACGGACGGCGCAGCCATAGGGGCATTGCTTGCCCAGGGCGGGGAGCTGACCATGCGGAACCTTTTAACGGCAGTCCGCAGCGCCAAAAAAAGCGGTATGGAATACACGGTGGATGATGAGTTCTCCGGTGTGGACGGCAGGATGGATAAGTCAATTACCCAGCAGATTGAGACGGCTTACCAGACAAACTGCATGAAAGATGTGCTGGAGACCCTTACTCCGGTGAAAATGCAAAGGCTTTTAGAAAGTCCTGACTGGGAGAATTATACTCCTGAGCAGTTGAAACAGGCATTGCTTAATATGTCACAGGAGACGGCTCCCCAGGAAGAGAAGTTAGAACACGAGTATCTTCAGACCCAGGTACAGGAAGTCAGGCAGGCGGCAGTTACGGAAGAGCAGGTGTACAGTTTATTGTCCAACTTCGATTTGCCCAATACGGTAGATAATGTCTTAGCGGCAAACCGTTTGATGAACAGGAGAAATCAGGTATTTAACCAGCTTTTTAACAAAGATGATGTTTTTTCCGGGGAAGAGGTGGACTTTGAGGGCATAAAGCAGGAAATTTTACAACGTTTTTCCAATGCATTAAAATCCCCTAAAGAAATGGCGGCAGCCCAGGAGGTTCTGGCAGAAACCGCAGAAAATGTAATGAAAACCATGATTGCGGACAAAGAGCATATCACCAGTATGGATATCCGGGAATTAAAACTGATGAATACCCAGCTTTCCATTGCCGGAAAAATGGCGGAGGAGGAAAATTATACCATTCCTGTTCTGGTAGGCAATGAGGTAACCAACATGTCTTTAAAGATTGTCCGGGGGACTAAGAAAAAAGGCATGGTGGAAATCATGTTTGAAACGGAAAAGGCCGGCAGAATTGCGGCAAGCATCCGGGCAGGGGAGGAAGGAATCTCAGGCCTTGTGGCAACAGACCGACAGGAGACAAAAGAACTGGTTTCAGCCCATGCCAAGGAAATTTCCCAGAGCTGGTCAGATGAGGGAGAAAATAAATTGGAAGCAGCCTATGTGGAAAATCTTGATTTAAATAAGTTTTCCCAGACTTCTTATGGGGAAGAGGCAAAGGAACAAGACAGTGAGGATTACGAAATACAGACGACAAGATTGTATAAAATTGCAAAGAGCTTTATAGAAAGCATTAAGGAACTGGAAAATTAGTCCGATATAGATTGCAGAACAAATATAAATTACACGGATGTAACAGAGTGGCATGGATGCAGAATAAGAGAAAAATAGGAAGGTAGAAATTTATGAAAATTAATCACAACATGTCAGCAGTTATTACGAATGCACAGTTACTTCATTCTGAAAACGGGCTTTCCGATTCAATGGAACGTTTGTCCTCAGGTCTTAAAATTAATCATGCCAAGGATGACCCGGCAGGAATGGCAATCAGCAACAAAATGCAGGCACAGATTGACGGATTGGCTCAGGCATCCCAGAATGCATCCAATGGTATCAGCGTAGTACAGATTGCAGATACGGCTTTGCAGGAGATAACAAGTATGCTTCAGAGGATGCGTGAGTTGTCGGTTCAGGCAGCTACGGATACTACTACATACAGCGACAGAGACATTATCCAGAAGGAAATTTCAGAGTTAAGAAAAGAAGTAGACCGTATTTCAAGGGATACGGAGTACAATACAAAGAAGCTTTTGGACGGCAGTTCCGATACAAGGGTTTATGCATATTCCGATAAAACTGATCCCATCGACGTTACCCGCATGGCAATTTCGGAGGCAGTGGACCCGGGACATTATAAGATGACAATTGCCGCTGCAGCTACCCAGGGGACGGAACTTTCCGGGGCAACCGGCACTCAGGTTCCAAAAGGAAGCATGCTGATTAACGGTATAGAAGTTAGTTTTACAGGTGAAGAAGATGCTTCCGAATTTTATGAAAAAGTCAGAAGCGGCGCAGAAAGAGCAAATGTGAATGTGTTTGTACCTGACAGTACAACCAAGGATTTGGATAAATATCCCGAAACAGGCGGATTTAATCCCTCAGGGAATGCATTCCAGTATGGCAATCAACTGGCATTTGTATGCAATGAATTTGGCACTGATTCAGAAGTCGATATTAAGTGCACCACACCGGAATTAGAGGCATTTTTAAATATTCTTCCAGGCACAAAAACCGCAGGAACCAATCTGGATATTACAGCGGACTTAAATTCGGAGTTTGGAGCCCAGGCTTCCGTAACGGTGGACGGCAACAGGGTTACAGTGACAGACGTTGCAGGATTTTCCATGGACTTTATGGTTGGGGCAGGCCAGACAGGAGACCTGGATATTGAAGTGACGGATATCGGAAGAATGACTCTGCAGATTGGGGCAAATGAAAATCAGACTATGGATATCAGTATTCCTAAGATTTCCAGCGAGACATTATATCTGGACCAGGTGGATGTATCAAAGGTTGACGGCGGAAGCCAGGCGCTGGGAATATTGGATGAAGCATTTGCCACGGTAAGCGGCGTTCTTTCACGAATCGGTGCATTCCAGAACCGTCTGGAATATGCGGTGGAAAGTTTGAATGCATCTGAGGAAGACATGACTTCTGCTTTTTCAACTATAAAAGATGTGGATATGGCAAAAGAGATGACAGAATATACAAAGTACAATGTATTGGAGCAGGCAGGAACTTCCGTTCTGGCGCAGGCAAATGACATTCCCCAGATGGTATTGCAGTTATTACAGTAGGAGCTGAGTAAATGAAAAATGAGCAGGTAAAAGATTTTACCAGAAGGATTACCCAGTGCAACAAAGGCGGCATGATTGTAATTATTTATGATATTTTCTTTGCATATGTAAAAGATGCGGAGGATGCATTTTCAAATCAGCAGCCGGAGGAGTTTAAAAAAGCATTGCGGAAAGCGGCGCGATGCGTAGATGAACTGATACAATCCTTGAATTTTAAGTATAGTATTTCTAAAGAACTTTATTCTCTCTATGTTTTTGTCAAAAATTCTCTGGCAAAATCTATGATGAGGAATGGCTTAGATGATTTAAACAATGCAAAAATGATTATGCAGGATTTGCATGACGCTTTTGGGGAAGCGGCAAAGCAGGATTCATCCCAGCCATTAATGCGTAACACCCAGCAGGTGTACGCAGGGATTACATATGGAAGACATGATTTAACAGAAACATATCAGGTACCTGAAGCTTCCAGAGGATTCTTAGCATAAGAATCCTCTATTTGTTTTACCCTGTTTAAAAGGAATTTATACCGCATCTGGACAGACTGAACCTCATAGATATAGCAGTCTATCAAATCAGGATCAATTACATTTGCAAGATTAGCGTAGGCAGAATCCAAATCCAGCTTAGCTTTGTCCAAATCTTCTAAAAGCACAGCATAGTGTTTGTCGCAAAAAATACTGTTTTCAAGTATCCGCTTCATAGTATCCCCGCCTTCTTAAAATATTATATATAAATTATATTCAAAAAATATAAGAATATACAAAAAAGGAATATTTTTCAAAAAAAAGTATATATTATATCAAAGATTGGACGAGGAATCAGTATATGGATAAAAATATGGGGATGTTTGTGATTTTAGGAATTTGCCTGGTGGTGCTTTTAATGGGAATTATGCGCAGGAAGGCAGAGTTTTTATTAAATTTTCTGGTACGGGGATTTTTAGGCATAATAGGCATTTATCTGTGCAATATGGCATTGGAAGAATTGGGGATTGCATGTGCGGTCGGGATTAATCCCTTTAGTGTTTTGACAGTGGGAACCCTTGGTACAGGCGGGCTGGGGCTGCTTTACGGCATTGTTTTTTATAATATGTTGTGACAATTTCACAAAAATGATTTTTTTTCCAGAAAGCAGTAGACAAATAGTAAATCAGGTAATATAATGCTGATTACAAACTACGAAAGAGGTGATGTATCAGAAAGGTGAAAGTTATTATATTGTTTTTACTGCTGGCTATTGCAGTGGTACAGGATATTTACTCCGGCAGAGTTTCCAATAAATTGATTCTTTTGGGGCTTGTGTTTGGTTTTATCTCTAAGATATGGGATTGTGAAGCCGGAGGGATTTATTTTTTTCTAAGGAACATTTTCGTTCCGGTAGTCGTATTTTATCTTTTGTTTCTTATGCATGTCCTTGGGGCAGGCGATATCAAATTATTTTCCATGATAGGCGGTATACTTACGATTCAGGAATTGTTTTTATGCATGTGGTACAGTCTGATTGCAGGCGGTGTTATTTCTCTGTTTTGTCTGCTGGCAGATAAAAACCGGGTGATAAAATTAAGGAATGCATGTATATATCTTTTGGATTTGACGAAAAAAAGAAAGATTGTGCCTTATGAATTGCCGGAGGATATACCAAAGAAGAGAATGGCATTTTCTGCTGCCATTTTACTAGGCATGGCAGGCGTGTATTGTATACCCCTTATTTAGCAAGGAGGTTTGTGTGGTACATTTAAAAATTGCGGTTTTAGACAGGGAGCAGGAATATTTAGAGCAGCTTCAGGCGTATCTTGTCCGAAAAAAAGAATGTTTTTTTAAAGTCTGGACGTTTTGGGATATTGAGCTTTATCAGAAAGCTGCCAAAAAAGAGAAGTTTGACGTATTGTTGGCAACAGGTTCATTTTTGGAAGAAATAGATATTCATGACACGGATACGAAGATTATTCTATTCCGGGAAGATGGTATTCCGAAATTTGCAGAAGGGATTCCTTCCGTTTCAAAATATCAGCCGGCGGAACAGATATTTCTTCAGATATCGGCTTTTCTCTGGCAGGAAAACCTGCCCCGGGATGAACTGATTTCAGGAAAACGCACGGAGATGATAGGCATATATTCACCAATTCATTATTACAATCAGATGTTATTTTCCGTTACCATGGCACAGATATTAGGTGAACATCAAAAGGTATTGTATCTAAATCTTCAGGAACACAGCGGCTTCTACGCCGTTACTGCCACAGAGGCGGCAGAGGATATGGGAGATTTAATCTATGGAATGATGCAGCGGGAACATAATTTTTCGGCAGGGCTGCACAGGATTCGCAGGACACTTCTTAATTTCGATTATATTCCTCCGGCAGTAAATCCGGAGCACTTATCGGAGATACCCAAAAATCTTTATGAAGAATTGTTTTTAGAGTTAAAAAACGGCAGTGGATATGATGTGGTAATCGTAGATTTCGGAAATATTTTTTTAGGTTTTGCAGAAATACTTCCTATTTTCGAGAGACTTTACTGTCTGGGAAAAGAGGGCAGTTTGAACCGTTTCCGCAGGGAAGAATTTATGGAATATTTGAAAAAGGAGAGTGGGAGCGGGGCGGTGAATATAAAAAATCTGATTCTGCCTGATGAAATTTTATTAGGGGAAGAATCCTGTTCTCTGGAAAAAAGCCTTTATGGTTCTCTTGGGGATTATATCAGAGGCTGTATGGGAGGAAATGACATTGGATGAGAGAGAATTATACCTTGGGGTAAAAGAAAATGTTTTAAGACAGATGGAATTTGACAGGGAACTGTCGGATGAAGAAGTTATGGACTGCATCGAAAAGGAATTATCTCAGGTAGATAAAAACAGGATTTTATCTTTTGAAAAGAGGAGAAGCAATGCCAGAAACATGTTTTTTTCCTTTCGGAAATTCGGGGTTTTACAGGAATTGTTAGAAGATGAAGATGTAACAGAGATTATGGTAAACGGAGTGCAAAAAATTTTTTACGAGAAAGAAGGGGAGTTGTATCCTTACGGAAAACATTTTGCAGACCGGGAAGAATTAGAGGATTTGATTCAAATGATTTGCGCAGGGGGAAACCGTATCGTAAATGAATCTTCTCCTATTGTGGATACCAGGCTGCCGGATGGTTCCAGGGTAAACATTGTGTTAAGCCCCCTGTCTTTAGACGGCTCTGTGATTTCTATTCGTAAATTTTCCAAAAAACCTATGGATATGCAGAAACTATTGGAATACCAGTCCATATCCCGGGAAATTGCGGAATTTTTGGAAAAGCTGGTTCAGGCAGGCTATAACATATTTGTTTCCGGGGGAACAGGCTCAGGAAAAACCACGTTTTTAAATGCCCTGTCTCAGTTCATTCCGGCAAATGAGAGGGTTATCACCATTGAAGATTCGGCAGAACTGCAGCTAAACGGGATTTTAAATCTGGTACGCTTAGAAACAAGGCAGGCAGGGTTGGAAGGAGTTGTCCCGATTGATATAAGAGATTTAATACGTACTGCTTTGCGGATGAGGCCGGACAGGCTGATAGTTGGAGAATGCCGGGGGGCGGAGGCGGTAGACCTTTTAAGCGCAAATAACACCGGACATTCGGGAAGCCTTGGAACAGGACATGCCAACAGTGCCAAAGACATGTTAAACCGGCTGGAAACCATGGTGCTTATGGGTTTGGAAATTCCCATAACAGCCATACGGGGACAGATTTTATCGGGAATCGATATTATTATCCATTTAGGCAGGCTTCGGGATAAAAGCCGGAAGTTGTTGGAGATAGTGGAACTGTCCGGGATTTGTCAGGGAGAAATAGGGTTAAATACGTTGTACCGATTTGAAGAAACAGGAGAGACGGAAGGGAGGATTTTAGGAAAATGGGTAAAAGAAGGGGAATTATTACACCGGGAAAAATGGAAAAACGCAGGGTTTGGCGTTTAAGTATACCGGAAATGCTTGCCACATCCTTAGCAGCCATGGGAATTGGTTTTTTCATTGCCTGTCTTTTTTACGACTGTGTGTGGGTAATGGCAGCAGGAGTGCTGATTATCTATCCGGCAATGCTGTTTGTAAATGAGTATAAAGAAAAACAGTGGAGAAAGCGGTTGAATCTGGAATTTAAAGATTACATGTATGGTATCAGCAATGCCCTTCTGGCAGGTTATTCCATAGAAAATGCATTTGTGGAAGCCCAAAAAGACATAAAGGCGCTGTATGAAAACAAGTCCGTGTTAATACAGGAATTGGGAAATCTAAAGAAAAGATTAAATATGCAGGAAAATCTGGAAAAAATTCTTCAGGAGTTTGCATCTGCCAGCGGCAGTGAGGACATTGAAAGTTTTGTGGAAGTATTTTGTTATGCAAAACGGGGAGGCGGAGATTTTCTCCAGATTATTCAGACTACAATCCGCAGAATCGGGGATAAGATTGAGGTACAGGAGGAAATCGAGACGGTTATTGCCCAAAAGGCCTTGGAACATAAGATAATGTGCGTAATACCGGTAGTGGTATTGGTGTTTTTCCGATTTTCCTCCCCGGAATTTATCGGTGTGCTGTATGGAAATTTACCGGGGGTTTTGATTATGACTGTTGTACTGATATTTTATGCACTGGCAATGTTCTGGGGAGCAAAAATTGTAAAAATTGAGGTGTAGGAAATGATTGGAGCCGTAATTATAATTATTATTCTTATTGCGCTGGCTAAAACAAAAGGCAGAAAGAAGTGGGCATTCATTCGCGCCCCCTGCAGTGTATGGGCATTGTTTTGCATTTTAGCGGCAGGGATTGAATATGCAGAAAAAGATTATATTCAGGAAATACAAATGATTGGCGTGGGATTTCTGGCAGGGATAGCCCTATGGTATATGATGCGGGAACAAAGGATAAAAGAACAGGAAAATTGGAAAAAAAGGATGCTTTTAGAATATCCTGAATTTGTCAGTAAATTATCCCTGTTATTAGGCGCCGGGATGACAGTTTTATCTGCATTTACCAGAATGGATAAGACATATGGAAAATTTGCGGAAGATAAGGCAAAAAAGCTGCATCCTGCATATGTTTTACTGCATCAGATGCTTATTGACATTGATAACGGAAAAAGCCAGCAGCGGGCGTATCAGTCTTTTGGGGAAAACTGTAAATTACAGCCTTACCGGAAACTGGCATCGTTGATTTTATCCTGTCAGCAAATGGGAAACAAAAAACTTACCCGGCAGTTAAATGAAGAGGCGGACAGAGTATTTTCCGAAAGGAAGCATTTAGCCAGAAAACTGGGAGAGGAAGCGGGAATAAAAATGCTGTTTCCTATGATGTTAATGATGCTTTTGATTATGGGAATTATTCTTGTCCCTGCAATGATTAGTTTAAATATTTAAATACAGGAGGATATAAAATATGAAAGACTTAAAAAGATTTTTTGTGGAAGAGGAAGCAAACGGAGTAGTGGAAGTGGTATTGATTCTGGTGGTATTAATTGCCATGGTAGCTTTATTTAAAGAAAAATTAAAACCGCTGCTGGAAAAATTGTTAGAGAAAGTGGCAACAAATGCAAATAAAATATAAAAAGTGTTCCGGGTCACTGACCATCTATTTTGCACTTCTAATCACCTGTATCGGTGTAATGATTCTTGTATTAGTGGAAATTGCAAGGTTTTCCGGTCTTAATTCCAATGCCGGGGAATATACCAATCTGGCGGAAGAGTCCCTGTTTGCCGGTTATCAGCCGGTTCTTTTAGAAGAATATGATATGTTCTGGTTAGATGGGGGTTTTGGCGGAGCAGATTTTTCCATAGAAGCAGGGGAATCCCAAATGGAAGCCTTGCTGTATGATAATCTGCAAAGCAAGGATAAGGGATTTGGAATGAATCTATACAGAATGCAGGTGGACAGTGTAAGGGCGGAAAAATATCTTTTGGCAACAGACAGGGACGGAAAAGTATTTCAGAGTCAGGTGGCGGCAGCATATAAGGAAAAAATGGGAGAAATTGCAGCAGAGGAAATTCTAAACCGGATTAAACAGACAAGGGACGCTAAAAATGCCGGAGGCAATCCACAGGAGCAGATTGCTTCGGCAGAGTCCGCCCTCGCTGCAATCAGGGAGCAGCAGGCAGCCCAGCAAGCGGCACAACAGGCAGCACAGCAGGGGAAAAAAGGAGTTTTCGTGAAGGGAGACGCAAAAGGAGCGGATTCTTCCCAGGAAGAAAGTGAAAGTGAAGACACGCCCCCGGCAGCGGAAAACCCTCTGACGGTCAACAGGCAGCTTCACAGTTTAGGCGTTTTGTCGCTGACTCTTCCTGCCGATACGGTTTTATCGGGAAAAAGCATAGATACAGGAAACACTCTTTTAAAACGGAAATGTGAGAAGGGTACGGATAATGACGCAATAAAAACCGGCGGGGCGGACAGGATATTTTTTCAGCAGTACATAAAAGAGTACAGCGGCAGTTTTATCAATCCCAAAGAATCCAGAGCCTTATCTTACGGCACAGAATATGTGATTGCAGGAAAGGAATCAGACCAGGAGAACCTGGAGCATGTTGTAAAAGAGCTGCTGCTTATCAGGGAGGCCATTAACTTTCTGTATCTTAACACCGACCAGCAAAAACAGGCGGAAGCGTTGACAGTGGCCACAGCTTTAGCCGGGGCTTCCGCCAATCCCATTTTGGTGGAAGTAGTAAAGCAGGGAATACTGGCAGCCTGGGCATATGCGGAAAGCATCTGTGATGTAAAAATCCTCTTATCCGGCGGAAAGATTCCATTGCAGAAAACAGCAGAGAGCTGGAATATTCAGTTGTCTAATTTAGGGAATGCGGCGTCAGGAGATTACCAGGGAAGCAGCCATGGCCAGGACTATGAAGATTATTTACAGGTACTTATGTATATTTTGTCAACAAAGAAAGTATCTTACAGGTGTATGGATTTAATGGAACATACTATGAGACAGTCCGGGTATGAAAATGCGAAAATGGACCATATGATTTTTCGCATGAAAATTCAGGCAGAATATAATACAAGCGCCATATTTTCTTCCCTTTTGGGGGAAGATATGGTGGGGGGATACAGTTTTCAAAAGGAGAGTAATTATTGTTACCAGTAAGAAATAAAATTGTAAAACTGCCGGATACAGGCAGGGATAATAGAACAGGGGGGATTCGGCTGGAATCCTCCTACATGGCAGAAGCAATCGTCACATTGCCGGTATTTGTTACATTTATGACTGTACTGCTGTTTTTTTTCAGGGTTTTGCAGGTGCAGCAGCTTGTAGATAATGCGTTAATTCAGACGGCAAGGGAATTGTCCGTAGCTGCCTATGAATCCACATTAGAAAATCTATCGGAAAATGGTATTTCCCCGGGAATTATATTACAGAAAAATTTAAAGGGAAGCCAGCCCGTAAAACAGTTTATTAAGGGCGGAAATGTGGGAATTTCACTTTTTCGCTCAGATTTTACGGGAGATTATATTACGCTGGTTGCAGATTACCGGATGCAGGTTCCGGTAGTTCTGCTGGGAAAATATGATTTTGCCATTACACAGCAGGTAAAATGCAGAAAATGGACGGGAAACAGTGGGACAACCGCTGATTCGGAAAAAACAGATGTGATTGTCTATATTACCCAAAATGGCAGGGTGTATCATAAAAACAGGGATTGTACATATTTAAAACCCAGAGTAAGAAGCATTTCGGCAAGCCGGATAAAACAGATGCGGAGCAAAGACGGGAGTAAATATTATGCATGCAGCAAATGTGGAAAATCAAAGAAAGGAGATAATGTTTATATAACAGATTACGGTAATCGTTATCATTGCAAAAGGAATTGCAGTGAGATTCAGAGAAGAATATATGCCGTATTTTTGTCGGAAGCAGGAGGAAGGAAAGGATGCAGTAAGTGCAGTAAGTAAAATCATATAGAAGGAGAGAATCTATGCTTGAAAATTATATATTACTTGGAACATTGGGATTTCATAGTATTGAAGACATAAGAAGGAAACAGATTACGTTGATGATTACTTTGTTTTCCGCTATTTTGGGACTGGTATGCCATATGGTATATCATAATCAGAGTATATACAGTATGCTGGGGGGAGTGGCGTCAGGTATCCTGATTTTCACATTTGGCATTTTAAGCGGTGGAAAAATCGGCATGGGAGACGGTGTTATTTTAATGCTTACAGGTTTGTATCTGGGGGCGGAAAGAAATATGGCTTTAATGATGATTTCTTTTACGTTTGCGGCAATTTGGGCAGGGATAGCCGTTATAGTTTTGCATCACGACAGAAAAGATAAAATTCCCTTTATTCCTTTTTTGTTTCTGGCATATCTTGTAATTTTGTTTATGTGAGGTGGAATATGAAAAGGTTGGAAGCATCTTATACTATTGAAATGACATTGTTGCTGCCGTTAATTTTTCTGGCCATGTTTTTACCGGTTTATATGGCATATGACTTTTATGAGGAAGTGAGAGAGGATTCTGTTTATGTTTGGCAGACAGAATTAAAGCCGGAGGAAAAAATAAGAAAAATAAAATTTGCAAAAGATGTATGGGAGGATATAAGGTAATGGAATACAGGCGGTGTCAGGGAAAAAGTTATATGATATTGGAACAGCAGGAGGCAGTATCAGGGTATGAATTTTTTATGTTAAGGGAAAACAGGATTAGCGGTATTTTACCGATGCAGCAGATGCAGAATGGAGAGGGTGTCAGGTACTGGTATGAAATCAGCGGCAGACATGATTTGGAGGGATATGCACGTTTTCATAAGCTGGGATTTAAACTTCTGGAAAATTTTATTTTGTCATTATACCGGACAGTCTGCAGCCTGGGGGAATATTTGCTTTTGGAAGACGGCATATCCCTTGACCCGGCAATGATTTATATGAATTATAATGACAGGGAAATATCTTTTTGCTATATACCTGGAAATAAGAAAAAATTAACAGATTCTTTAAAGGATTTTATGGAATACTTTTTAAAGCATATGGAACATGGAGAACAAAAAGAGACAGAAATTTGTTATCAGGTATACGAAAAAAGCCAAATGGAGCATGTGTGCCTTTTAGATTTGGTGGAGCTGGTAGCAAAGAATCCTGCTCAGGAGGATGGCGGCGTTTATCCGGCAGAATCCCAGGATGTATGGGAAGAATCGGAACCTGAGACGGTTAAGCAGGAAAAGGAACAGAAAACCGGGAAAAAAGGCAGATTTAAAGGAAATTTTTTACTAAAGAAAAAGTTTTCTTTAAAATTTGGAAATAAGAAAACAAAGGAGGGGGAAAGCCGGTTTGTATTTGAGCCGGAAGAGTTTGTGGAGGAAACTTCAAATCCTACGGTGTTTCTGGGAAGTGAAAGCAAGGAAGTTATAGGAGAATTAAGGTATGAAGGAGATGGCAGGGGAAAAAATTTTAAAATCGATGTGCCTTCATTTTTGATTGGAAGCCAGGAGGATGAAGTAAACGGGGTGATTTTTACTTCATCTGTAAGCCGTCATCATGCCGCTATATATAAGGAAGACGATAAATATTATATTGAAGATTTAAATTCTACGAATGGAACATATTTAAATGGGGAACTTTTAAGTTATAAAGAAAAAGTTTTGCTCTCAAAAAATGACAAAGTTAAATTTGCAGATGAAATGTACCGTTTTGTGTAGTACTTGCAAAAATAGAATAATACCTTATAATCTTAATATAGTGTTTTGTGAAATGGATGAAATACGGAAATGAGGTATTATCTGGCATGGATGAGGAGAAGAAAAATATTCCTGTTGTTACGGTTTCTTTGATAGCAATAAATGTTATAGTGTGGGTTGCCCTGGAGATGGGCGGAAGTACCTATGACACCGGATATATGGTAAAATATGGGGCCATGTACACACCCAATATATTGGAGGGCAGACAATGGTGGAGGTTATTGACCTGTACATTTCTTCATTTTGGTGCAACCCATTTAGTGAATAATATGCTGATGCTTGCCTTGATGGGTATGCGGCTGGAAAATGTACTTGGAAGAACAGTTTTTGCCCTTTTGTATTTGCTGTCAGGAATATGCGGCAGCGGACTGTCCTATTATATGGCGTTAAGAGAGAGATGTATGATTGTTTCCGCAGGAGCCTCCGGGGCGGTGTTTGGAGTGTTGGGAGGAATGATTGCAGCAGCAATTTTAAATCATGGTAAAGTGGAAGGACTTACCGTAAAAGGACTTCTTGTGATGCTGGCATTAAACCTGTATAACGGGTTTACTACGGTAGGTGTGGATAATTGGGGGCATATTGGTGGATTTCTAGGGGGATTTTTGATAAGTTTTATCTTTTGTCTTGTGGGAAAGTATAGAAAAGATTGATTTTATACAAAAAAATTAATATACTATAAGTAATGCAGCTAACGCATAAGTAAGAGTACCGGATGGAGGACAATATGAAGATAAATATTTACTATGGAGGAAGAGGGTTGTTAGATGATCCTACATTATATGTGGTAAATAAAATGGAGGATGTTTTAAAAGAGCTGCGGGTTAATGTTGAGAGGTATAATATATATGAACATAAAAATGAGATTTCTACATTACCCCATACCTTTAAGGAAACAGATGGAATTATTTTGGCAACTACTGTGGAATGGCTGGGAATCGGCGGGTATATGCAGCAGTTTTTGGATGCATGCTGGCTTTATGGAGACAAGGAATTGATGAGTGAACTTTATATGCAGCCCATTGTAATGTCCACCACTTACGGAGAGCGGGAAGGAGTTCTCACCTTAGAAAATGCCTGGGAAATGCTGGGAGGACAGCCTTGTGCCGGACTTTGCGGATATGTGGAGGATTTGGTAACATTTGAGTTGAATGAGGAATATACGGTAATTATAGAGAAAAAAGCGGAAAATCTCTATCGTACCATTTCCCAGAAAATAAAAGCCTTGCCTTCCAGCAACCAGGCAGTAAAACAAAATGTGCTCAGAACCCAGTCCATGGATTTAACACCTCAGGAAAGTGAGCAGTTATCCAAGTATGTATCTGATGATTCTTATGTTAAAAAGCAGAAGGAAGATATTGAGGAATTGGCATCTATGTTTAAGAATATCTTAGGGAAAAGCAAAGATGAAGAAGATACCATGTATATCAAAGAACTGGAAAGCCATTTTATTCCCCAGGAAGATTTTCAGGCAACGTATCTGTTGATGATTGAGGGTAAAGCCAAACCCTTGTATTTGGAAATAAAAAATGATGAATTTTCCTGCCATTATGGCAAGGAAGACAATATAGATGTTTTTGCAAAATTAAGCCCGGATGTAATGAATAATATAGTAAGCGGCAGAATGACCTTTCAGAGGGCTTTTATGACAGGAGAAATGACAGCAAAAGGCAACTTTAAAACACTTAAGATGTTGGATACGGTGTTTAATTTTGAATAAAAGAAGAGGAGAGGTAAAATGAAAGACGATAATTGCATTTTTTGTAAGCTGGCATCCGGAGAGATTCCCACAAACAGTATTTACGAAGATGATATGTTCCGGGTAATTTTAGATGCAGCGCCGGCGTCAAAGGGACATGCATTGATTATTCCCAAGGAGCATTATGCAAATCTTTATGAAATTGATGAGAAAACGGCAGGGGAAGCTATGATACTTGCCAAGAAAATGGCAGTTCATATGACTGAGAAATTACAATGTGACGGATTTAATCTTGTGCAGAATAACGGTGAAATTGCAGGACAGACAGTTTTTCATTTTCATCTGCATCTTATTCCCAGATATAAAGGGATGAAGAATGAAGATATCTTAATGTGGAATCATGAAACATTTACAGAAGATGAGATGAAAGAAATTTGTGCTTCATTAAAGATGTGATAAGAGCTGTTTAAAGGCAAAGTGCTTAAACACCCTGCATTTTACGGTATTGCAGGATTGACGGTGTAAATTGCTACACAGTAAGGATGCAGGGTGTTTTAGGCTGTTTTAACAGTTACGGCATTTCAATTTTTAGCATTATTTTCGATTAATTCTATAATTGTCTGGATAGAATCCATCTGTCCGCTTTTTTTCATGGCTTTTATATAATTGTCTTTTTGCGCAGCAACATGGCTGATGGCTTCAAGAAGAGTGGAATCTGTCAGGTTTTCTTCCATAAGCACATAGGAAAAGCCCTGTTTTTCAAAAGATTTTGCATTTAAAATTTGGTCACCGCGGCTTGCTGCGGCAGATAAGGGAATCAGAATATTGGGTTTATGCAGCGCTAAAAGTTCACATATGGCATTTGCCCCGGCCCGGGAGATTACAATATCTGCTAAGGCAAACATATCTTTTAACTGCTGGCTGATATATTCAAATTGTGCATATCCTTTTTCATTCATGAAAGAATCATCTAAATTTCCTTTTCCGCAGAGATGTATAATCTGGTATTCTTTTAATAATGTGGGAAGTAATGCGCGCACGGCGTCATTTATCACTTTAGAACCCGTACTTCCCCCGATAATCAAAAGTACAGGTTTCCCATTGTCAAAGTGGCAATAGGAACGGGCACTGTCAGCTTTGCCGCTTAGCAGTTCTTGGCGGATGGGGGAGCCGGTTAAAACGGCTTTTTCTGAGGGAAGGTATTTTAAAGTCTCAGGAAAATTACAGCAGACCTTTTTTGCGGCAGGGATGGCAATTTTATTGGCAAGCCCCGGTGTAATGTCTGATTCGTGGATAATAACCGGAATACGGCGCATTTTAGCCGCAAGGACTACCGGGACAGAGACAAAGCCTCCTTTGGAAAACACAATATTAGGTTTTATTTTACCTAGTAGGCGAAATGCCTGCCCAAATCCTTTTATAACTTTAAATGGGTCGGATAAGTTTTTTATATCAAGATATCTGCGCAGTTTGCCGGAAGATATGCCATGATAAGGAATACCCAGGGCTTCTATCAGTTCTTTTTCAATACCATGGTAAGAACCGATATATTCTATTTCATAGGATAATTCCTGTAATGCAGGAAGCAGGGCAATATTCGGGGTAACATGTCCGGCTGTGCCTCCGCCGGTGAGGACAATTTTTTTCATAGGAATACCTGTTGCCTTTCTTTTGGATAGTTCTTATTCATTATATTATATTTTCGCTTATTTTATCAACAATTTATTGCCTTTACAAAAATCTTTTCAAAAAAACAAATTTTTCCTTTTTATTCCTGCGGCAATGTATTTTTTAAAGAAAAACAGGGAAACTTGCGGTGAAAACCCGGGTTAGTCCTCTTTTCAGATAATATTTTTTTCCCTATAATAGTTACAGTAACATAAATTTTATGCATTAAAGGAGGCAGTTATGTTTCAAAAGGAAATTATTCCGGAAAAAGTGACTACATACATAGGAGAAAACCATATTTTACTTGAGATAATAACTGTGGGGATTTTGTTTCTGCTGATTTTGGCGGCCCTTATCCAACTGTCGCGGATGAAAAAGGAAGTGAGCAGAATATGTAAGCAGGTAAGAAAATATTTAGACGTCGTCCTGGCAGATAATACGGAGGAAGAAGAGGAAGAGGCAGAGGAGGAGTACATAGAGGAAGCAGTGCCGGAAGAGAAGGCGCAAATTAAGGAAATCCGAACTTACCAGAGGAAAAAAGAACAGTCAGAGCCGGAGAAAGTTCAAAGAAAAGCAGAAGATGCGCGGCAGAGCCAAAGAGATGCGGAATTATTAATGGATGTGATTTCCGACGTGTTCTAGTTAGTACTTGAATACCAGTCCAAGATTTGCTAAAATTAAGGTTAGCAAAAACAATATAACCATAGGAAAAAGGAGTGTTTACACATGAGCAAGGTGGTATTTGATTATTCAAAGGCTGCTTCTTTCATCAGTGAAGAAGAAATCGGTTACATGAGCAAGCTGGTGGAGGACGCAAAGAAACAGTTGGTTGCAAAAAGCGGGGCAGGCAATGATTTTCTGGGCTGGATTGATTTGCCGGTGGATTATGACAAAGATGAGTTTGCCAGAATCAAAAAAGCCGCCGCTAAAATTCAGTCTGATTCCGAAGTATTGGTTGTAATCGGAATTGGCGGTTCTTATCTTGGAGCAAGGGCTGCCATTGAATTTTTAAGACACGGGTTCTACAACAATATTTCTAAGGAAGCAAGAAAGACACCGGAAATTTACTATGCGGGAAACAGTATCAGCGGAGCATACCTGGAAGGACTTTTAGATGTAATTGGGGACAGGGATTTTTCCGTAAATATTATTTCCAAATCAGGAACTACCACAGAACCGGCCATTGCCTTCCGTGTATTTAAGAAGAAATTGGAAGAGAAATACGGCAAAGAAGAGGCTGCAAAGCGTATTTATGCAACAACGGACAAGGCAAAGGGAGCATTAAAGAATCTTGCTACGGAAGAGGGATACGAAACATTTGTCGTGCCTGATGATGTGGGCGGACGTTTCTCTGTACTTACGGCAGTGGGCTTACTTCCCATTGCAGTCAGCGGCGCCGATTTAGACAAGCTGATGGAAGGCGCAGCAGAAGGAAGGAAGCTGGCATTAGAGCAGAAATTTGAGGAAAATGACGCCCTTAAATATGCGGCAATCCGTAACATTCTGCTTCGTAAAGGCAAATCCATTGAGGTGCTTTGCAATTATGAGCCAAGCCTTCATTATGTATCCGAGTGGTGGAAACAGTTGTACGGAGAGAGCGAGGGCAAGGACCAGAAAGGACTTTTCCCTGCATCTGTTGATTTGACTACGGATTTACATTCTATGGGACAGTTTATCCAGGACGGTGCAAGAATTATGTTTGAAACTGTTATGAATGTGGAGAAATCCCGGGGCAACATTATAATAGAAGAAGAGCCGGTGGATTTGGACGGATTGAACTACCTTGCAGGAAAAGATATGGATTTTGTCAATAAGAGTGCCATGAATGGAACGGTGCTGGCTCACACAGACGGAAATGTGCCTAATTTAATGGTGAAGATTCCGGAGCAGAACGAATTTTATTTAGGAGAATTGTTCTACTTCTTTGAGTTTGCAGTGGGAATCAGCGGTTATCTGTTAGGCGTAAATCCATTTAACCAGCCCGGCGTAGAGAGTTATAAGAAGAATATGTTTGCATTGCTTGGCAAACCCGGATATGAAGCACAGCGGGAAGAATTGTTAAAAAGATTGTAATATTTATGATACGGAGTCATTTTTGTAACAAATGGCTCTGTATTTTTTTTAATACACAAAACCTCTAAAACACTGTAAAATGGGGGTTTCTTAAAGTTTTTATTTTAATATTTTAAGAAAAACTTAAGAAAATCTTGCAAAAACTTGACATTGTACCCAGACTATGATAGGATTTGATTGTAACAATTTTGTAATAAATGTAATAATTCTGAATAAAAATGTGTAAAAAATGTAAGAAGTACTGCATTTTTATTACAGTAGTTGGAGGTTCTAAGAGATGAAACTAAACAAAAAAGTGATTGAAAGCATGACAGTTGCATCAGCTATGGTAGTTATGTCAACATTCACCACATTGGCAGGTTCAACGGAAGAGAGCGTAACAGTAGCAGAGACGAAAATTATTGTTTTGGAAAAAACAGGTACGGCTGGAATTATTGCTGAGTTACAAAAAATGCAGGAAGATGCGGCAAACGAAAGCGGTTTGATGGTTGCCAGTATCGAGAGAACAGAGAATATCTTTGTTACCGAAGGAAATACACAGGAGAATGCCCAAAGCACTGAGAATAGTTCAGAGGAAGCAGCAGGTATTTCAGGAGTATTGCAGGAAGCAATTGAAACAGCAGATGTGCCGGAAGAGACGGCGGAGGCAGCCCAGGTAGCGGAAGCTGCAGAAGGAGCTTTGGTCCAGGCAGAAGAGGCACAGTTAGCTGAGAACATAGAAGCGGCAGAAGAAGTACAACCGGAGCAGACACAGCCGGAAGAAAATGTCCAGGCAGCAGAAGCAGCACAGTTGGGAGAAAATGTTCCGGCAGCGGAAGCAGTACAGCCGGAGGAAAACATTCAGGCAGCAGAAGCAGCACAGCCGGAAGAAAATGTTCCGGCAGCGGAAGCAGCACAGCCGGAAGAAAATGTTCAGGTAGCAGAAGAAGCGCAGCCGGAAGAGAAGGCCGAAAATGAAGAATGGGCAAGCCAGGTAATGGCTAATGTGGAAGAGGATATGAATATCCGTACCGCCCCGGATGAATCAGCGGAATTAGCAGGTAAATTTTACCGCGGAGATGTAGCCCAAATCGTGGAAGTGGGCGAGGAATGGACAGAAATCGCATCCGGTAATGTAACAGGATTTGTAAAAAACGATTACCTGGTATACGGGGACGAAGCATATGAACTGGCAAATGAAGTCTGCAGCATGTATGCAACTGTAAATACAGACGGTCTTCGTTTAAGAAGCGAACCCAGTGAAGAAGCAGGTATTGTTACCACAGCTTCTACCGGCGAAAAATTAAAGGTAGACAAAGAAGCAGAAGCAATAGATGGATGGGTAGCAGTTAAAACTTCCGACGCTACTGCATATGTCAGTGCTGATTATGTAGATGTTGCCTTAAATTTAGGCACAGCTTTGAGTAATGAGGAAGTAAAAGAAAAAGAAGCAGCCAAAGCGGCAGAAGAAGCAAAGAAAGCAGGAAAGAAACCTGCTATGTCAGCAAGCATGGATGAAGTGACTTTGCTTGGCGCACTGATTCAGTGTGAAGCCGGTAACAGTTCTTATGAAGGAATGCTGGCAGTAGGCGCTGTTGTTATGAACCGTGTAAGAAGCGGCGGATATCCCGGAAGCATTTCAGGAGTTATTTATCAGGCAGGCCAGTTCCCGCCCGCATTAAACGGAAGTGTGGCAAATATTGCGGCAGGCGGTGTAAGAAGCGCATGCTTACAGGCAGCACAGGAGGCAATCGGCGGTGCGGATAATACAAATGGCGCATTGCAGTTTAGAAGTGCAAGTTCAGGTTACGGCGGAACCGTAATTGGCGGAAATGTATTTTTCTAATAATCAAAAATAAAAAAGATTACCAGGGAGATTACAAATTTAGTTGTAATCTCCCTAAATTTATAGTACTATGATACATACAGAAAACATTTTATGGAGGACAAAAGAATGGGATTATTTATTGTATTTATTATTTTGCTTATAATTGTGCTGATTATAGCAGCCAGTTGTGTGAAAATTGTGCCACAGGCACATGAAGCAGTGGTAGAGAGTTTGGGAAAATACCTGACTACCTGGAAAGTAGGAGTACATTTCCGCAGACCTTTTTTAGACCGCATTGCAAAAAAGATTAACTTAAAAGAGCAGGTGGTTGATTTCCCGCCCCAGCCGGTAATTACCAAGGACAATGTAACTATGCAGATTGACACGGTTGTGTATTTCCAGATTACAGATTCCAAGTTGTTTACCTACGGTGTGGAGAATCCCATTATGGCAATCGAGAATCTTACGGCTACCACACTTCGTAATATTATTGGTGATTTGGAATTGGACGAAACATTAACATCCCGCGAGACCATTAATACCAAGATGCGCGCTTCTCTTGATGTGGCAACCGACCCATGGGGCATAAAAGTAAACCGTGTGGAGCTTAAGAATATTATTCCTCCCGCAGCTATTCAGGATGCCATGGAGAAACAGATGAAGGCAGAGCGTGAGCGAAGAGAAGCCATTTTAAGGGCGGAAGGTGAGAAGAAATCCACTATCCTTGTGGCAGAGGGTAAGAAGGAATCAGCCATCCTGGATGCAGAGGCAGAAAAACAGGCAGCCATTTTAAGGGCAGAGGCCCATAAAGAAGCCACCATTCGCGAGGCAGAAGGGCAGGCAGAGGCAATTCTTAAAATTCAGCAGGCAAATGCGGACGGTCTTCGCTTTTTGAAAGAAGCAGACCCAAATGCCAGTGTTTTACAGCTAAAGAGTTTAGAGGCTTTTGCGAAGGCAGCAGATGGAAAGGCAACGAAAATCATTATCCCATCCGAGATTCAAGGGGTGGCAGGGCTTGTAAAATCCATTGTGGAAGTAGGCAAATAAGACAAATAGGAAATCAAAAGCGGGCTGTCTTTGAGAAATCAGGCAGCTCGATTTTGCATATACAAGAGTAGAACGGAGGAAGAAGTTGTGACTTTAAAAGGACGTAATTTTTTAAAATTAATGGATTATACTCCAGAGGAGATTATATATCTTATAGATTTGGCAGAAAAATTAAAAAAAGAAAAAAAACAGGGAATACCGCATATGCATCTTTCGGGGAAAAATATTGTTCTGATATTTGAAAAAACAAGTACCAGAACCCGCTGCTCTTTTGAAGTGGCAGCCCATGACCTGGGGATGCAGGTCACGTATTTGGACCCGTCCGGTTCCCAGATTGGGAAAAAAGAAAGCATTGCGGATACGGCAAGAGTTTTGGGAAGAATGTTTGACGGCATTGAATACCGTGGTTTTGGACAGGATATTGTGGAGGAACTGGCAAAATATGCAGGGGTGCCTGTATGGAACGGGTTGACAAATGAATTTCATCCCACCCAGATGTTGGCTGACATGCTGACCATTCGGGAGCATTTTGGGAAATTAAAAGGAATTAAGTTAGTATATATGGGGGATGCCCGTTACAATATGGGAAATTCCCTGATGGTTACATGTGCAAAACTGGGAATGGATTTTGTGGCATGTACCTCAAAAAATTATTTCCCGGAAGAGAAGTTGGTAAATTATTGTAATCAGACGGCAAAAGAAACGGGGGGCAGCATTACTTTAAGCGAGGACGTGGCAAGTGCTGTAAAAGGCGCAGATGTAATTTATACAGATGTATGGGTATCTATGGGCGAGCCTCAGATGGCCTGGGCAGGACGGATTAAAGAGCTGATGCCCTATCAGGTAAACAAGAAAGTTATGGATATCGCAGGAGAGAATGCTGTTTTTATGCATTGCCTGCCGGCTTTCCATGACCTGGGAACCGATATTGGAAGGGATATTTTTGAAAAATTCGGGCTGGAAGAAATCGAAGTTACCAATGAAGTATTTGAGGGCAGCCAGTCCGTAGTATTTGATGAGGCAGAAAACCGTATGCACACCATTAAAGCCGTTATGCTTGCAACGTTAGGAGAGTCATATTGAAATCAGAGATATTGAAGGCACTGCGAAATACAGAAGGCTTTGTATCAGGACAGCAGCTTTGTGAGAAATTAGGGGTTTCCAGAACCGCCGTGTGGAAAGGAATTCAAAAACTGAAACAGGAAGGCTATACCATTGAAGCAATTTCCAACAAAGGTTACCGTCTTTTGGAAGCGCCGGATGTTTTAAACATAGATGAATTAGAAAGTTACAGGAAAACACGTTGGATTGGTGAAGAAATTTATTATTTTGATGTGACAGATTCCACCAATACAAGGGTAAAACAACTGGCAGAGCAGGGAAGCGTACACGGAACCCTGGTAGTGGCGGACAGGCAGGAGGCAGGAAAAGGACGCAGGGGAAGGAATTGGGCGTCTCCGCCGGGAGTCAGTATCTATATGTCCATATTGCTAAAGCCCGGGATAAAGCCTCAGTCCGCATCTATGCTCACATTAATTGCGGCATTGTCGGTGACAAAGGCAATAAAAGAATTTACCGGATTATTGCCTCAGATTAAATGGCCCAATGACATTGTGATAAACGGGAAAAAAGTCTGCGGAATTTTAACCGAGATGGATACGGAGATTAATCATATCAACTACATTGTAGTAGGAATAGGCATTAATGTAAGAAATACGGAGTTTCCAAAGGAAATTGCCGCTATGGCAACATCCCTTTTACTGGAGGGTGGCAAAGAAGTAATCCGGGCAAAACTGGTGCAGGAGGTATGTTTTCAGTTTGAACATTATTATGAGATTTTCATGAAAACAAATAATCTTTCCGGCGTCCGGGAGGAATATAATGCTTATCTTGTAAACCTGGGCAGAAAAGTTCGGGTATTAGACCCGAAAGAGCCTTTTGAAGGGGAGGCAGAGGGTATTACGGATACGGGAGAGTTGATTGTGAATACCAAGGAAGGACAAAAACTGGTATCTGCCGGGGAAGTTTCTGTCCGGGGCATTTATGGATATGTGTAAGGATAGGGTGAAAAATGGAACAGCAGGAAATTGTACTGTGCGCATCCAGCGCATATGATAAAAAATATTATTTTAACCAGATATTCCAGGGAATACCTCAGAGTGTAAAAGATGAATTGAAAATCATGTGCGTGCTTTTTACGGAGGATGTAGGTGGAATTTTAGAGGTAATCTATAATGAAGACGGAGAGTTGGAGTTTAGGACTTCGGCAGATGAGGGAGATTATCTTTATGATGAAATCGGCAGTATTTTAAAAGTAAAAGAGCTTCAGAGAAATAAAAGAGAGTTATTGGAGTCTTTGGAAGTGTTTTACCGTGTAATTATACTAGGAGATTTTGGGGAGGAATAGAACATTATGCTATTGACAATAGATGTGGGAAATACAAACTTTACCTTTGGTATTTTTGATGGAAAAAATCTTCTCACAACATTCCGCATGACAACAAAACAGCTTCGCACATCCGATGAATATGGAATCAGTATCATCGATATGTTAGAGAGAAACCAGATTTCCAAGCGGGATGTGCATGGGGTGATTATCTCCTCCGTTGTGCCTAATGTAATGCATTCTCTTACAAGCGCCGTTATTAAATATCTGGATATTACACCCACAATAGTGGGCCCCGGCATAAAGACCGGCATTCGTGTTATGACGGAAAATCCCAAACAGATTGGGGCAGACAGGATTGTGGATGCCGTGGCAGCATATGACCTTTACGGAGGGCCTGTGCTTGTTCTTGATTTTGGCACAGCCACTACTTATGATTTGGTGGATGGCAAAGGTTCCTTTGTGGCGGGAGTGACAGCGCCGGGAATCCGTATCAGCGCCCAGGCGCTTTGGAGCGATGCGGCAAAATTGCCGGAGGTAGAAATTAAAAAGCCCCCTTCCATTTTGGCACAGGAAACCATAAGCAGTATGCAGGCGGGGCTGGTGTATGGGCAAATCGGCCAGACAGAATATATTGTAAAGCATATGATAAAAGAGTCGGGTTATGGAAAAGTAAAAGTGGTGGCAACCGGCGGGCTGGGCAGAATTATCGCCAATGAGACAGAATGTATTGATATTTACGACCCTATGCTCACGCTCTCAGGGCTTCGTTTGATATTCGATAAGCAGAAATAGAAAAGGAATGTAAAGGAATGAAACCGTTGCAGATTGGTGATGTAACTTTGGAGAATAACCTGGTTTTAGCTCCTATGGCAGGCATAACAGACCTGCCATTTCGCCTGCTGTGCAAGGAACAGGGGGCAGGGTTAGTCTGCATGGAGATGGTAAGCGCCAAAGCGATTTTATATAAAAATAAAAATACGGAAGAATTACTGCAGATTGATGAAAGGGAACATCCTGTTTCGCTGCAGCTTTTTGGTTCGGATGCGGATATTATAAGCGAGATGGCAAAACAGATTGAAGAACGCCCTTTTGACATTCTGGATATTAATATGGGCTGTCCTGTGCCAAAAGTGGTAAATAACGGGGACGGGGCGGCATTAATGAAAAATCCTCTTCTGGCAGGAAAGATTATTGAGAAGACAGTGAAAGCCATTAAAAAACCTGTGACAGTGAAATTCCGAAAAGGTTTTGACGAGGAACATGTTAATGCAGTGGAACTTGCCCATATCGCGGAGGAATCCGGGGCGGCGGCAGTAACTGTCCATGGAAGAACCAGGGAACAGTATTATTCCGGGAAAGCAGACTGGGATATTATCCGCCAGGTAAAGGAGGCAGTGCAAATACCTGTAATCGGAAACGGGGATATTTTTTCAGGAGCAGATGCAGCCGCTATGGAGCGGCAGACAGGCTGCGATGGATTTATGGTGGCAAGGGGGGCGCAGGGAAATCCGTGGATTTTTAAGCAGATTCTTCATTACCTGGAATCAGGAGAAGAATTGGAAAAACCGGATTTTAAAGAGGTGGCGGATATGCTTTTGCGTCATGCCAGACTGCTGTTAAAGTATAAAGGGGATTATGTGGGGATACGGGAAATGCGTAAACATGCGGCATGGTATACCAAAGGCTGCCGAAATTCCGCTAAGCTTCGGGGCAGGATTAATGAAGTGGAAAGTTATGGACAGCTTCAGGCTCTATTTCAGGAGGTTTTATCATATAATATTCCATAGTTGAAAAGGGAGATTTATATGAGGAGAAATTTTTTTACCATACTGAAAGAGAAATTATTTTTCAGGGGGCACAGGGGTGAAAAAGATATATTACAAGAGGAGGAAGAGGAGGAGGACAATCCTTATCTTCCCTGGATTCGTGAAATTGTAGAAAGAGTTTTACAGGAAAAGAATATAAGCTATCGGGATTTTTTTCCTGTTCTTGTAGATGGAGAGGAACCGGAAAAAACTCTTTTTACCGTAAAAGAACTGGCGCCGGAATTAAACCGTATGGCAATTTTAACGGATGATGACGCATATTTTGAAAATTTCAGGGATACTATTTATGAGAATGAAGGGCTTATTATAGAGATATTTCCCAGGGAAGGAGAAAATCTGGAATCTTTGATGCAGCGCAGGGATGGAGAAATAGTAATACTGGATTTTGAGAAGGAGCAGAAGCTGATTAACGGCAGGTTATTTGGTGATAAATTGTACATTCCCATATTTAAAAGAAAATGGGAGAGGGTGGGAAATATTGACATTGCAGTGCCTATCGGGTATAATACATTGATTATCAGAGGAATTGATAAGATAAAACAACAGCCGGTTTTAGATAAATTTGAACGGGCTTTTTACGATAAAGAATAGAAAAGGAAGGTAGAATCAAAATGGATAAGAAGAACATCTTAACGTATCAGGGACTGAAAAAATTAGAGGATGAATTGCAGGATTTAAGGGTTGTAAAGAGAAAGGAAGTTGCCCAGAAAATCAAGGAAGCAAGGGAGCAGGGCGATTTGTCCGAGAATGCAGAATATGATGCAGCAAAAGACGAGCAGCGGGATATTGAGGCACGGATTGAGGAGATTGAGAAAATCTTAAAGAATGCTGAAGTAGTTGTGGAAGAAGAAGTGGAGACGGACAAAATCAGTATCGGCTGTACTGTCCATATTTTAGATTGTGAGTATAATGAGGAGTTAGAATACAAAATCGTAGGTTCTACGGAGGCAAACAGCCTGAAGGGCAAGATTTCCAATGAGTCACCGGTAGGACGGGCGTTGATTGGAGCTAAAGTAGGAGAGACTGTGACAGTGGAGACGCAGGTAGGAACATTGTCCTACAAAGTATTGGAAATTCAGCGTTCTATGTAAGGTGGGAGGATAAAATGGCAGAGCAGAAGAATGTACAGGAGCAGGATATTAACCAGCTTTTAAAAATACGGCGGGAAAAACTGCAGGATTTGCAGGAGAATGGCAAAGACCCTTTTGCTATTACAAAATTTGATGTGACACATCACAGTATGGAGATTAAAGATAATTATGATGCTTTAGAGGGAAAAGTTGTTACCGCTGCGGGACGTATGATGTTTAAGCGCGTGATGGGAAAAGCATCTTTTTGTAATATACAGGATTTACAGGGCAGCATTCAGGCATATGTGGCAAGGGACAGCATCGGAGAGGATTCCTATAAGGATTTTAAAAAATATGACGTGGGTGACATTTTGGGAATCGTTGGTGAGGTGTTTAAGACGAAAACCGGAGAAATTTCTATCCATGCATCTTCTGTTACTCTATTGTCCAAGAGTCTGCAGATTCTGCCGGAGAAATTTCATGGCCTTACCGATACGGATACCCGTTACCGCCAGCGGTATGTGGATTTGATTATGAATGCGGAGGTAAAGGATACTTTTATCAAGCGTTCCAGGGTTATCAGCAGTATCCGCAGGTACTTAGACGGGGAAGGTTTTATGGAAGTGGAAACGCCAATGCTTGTTTCCAATGCCGGCGGTGCGGCTGCAAGGCCCTTTGAAACACATTTTAATGCATTAAACGAAGACTTAAAGCTTCGCATTTCTTTAGAATTATATTTAAAGAGGCTGATTGTAGGTGGATTGGAACGGGTTTATGAAATCGGGCGGGTGTTCCGAAATGAAGGGCTTGATACCAGGCATAATCCGGAGTTTACGTTGATGGAGTTATACCAGGCATATACGGATTACCATGGCATGATGGACCTTACGGAAAATCTTTACCGCTATGTGGCAAAAGAGGTGACAGGCTCTTTGGTGCTGACTTATGGTGAACATGAGATGGATTTGTCTAAGCCTTTTGAGAGGCTTACCATGGTGGATGCGGTAAAAAAATATGCCGGTGTTGATTTTAATGAGATTCACACTGTGGAAGAGGCGAAAAAGCTGGCGGATGAGCGTCATATTGAATATGAGCAGAGGCATGGAAAAGGTGATATTCTGAATTTGTTCTTTGAAGAATATGTGGAAGAGCATTTGATTCAGCCTACTTTTATTATGGACCATCCTGTTGAGATTTCTCCTCTCACCAAGAAAAAGCCGGATAATCCTGATTATGTGGAACGTTTTGAATTCTTTATGAATGGCTGGGAAATGGCAAATGCATATTCTGAGTTAAATGACCCCATTGACCAGAGGCAGCGTTTTGAGGCACAGGAGGAACTTCTGGCAGCAGGGGATGAAGAGGCTAATCATACGGATGAGGATTTTTTGAATGCGCTTAGCATCGGGATGCCGCCTACCGGGGGAATTGGATTTGGTATTGACAGAATGGTGATGATGATGACAAATTCGCCGGCTATTAGGGATGTGCTGTTGTTCCCGACGATGAAAACTTTGGGTAAGGAAAACCAGTAAAATCAAGGGTTCCAGCGATTATAGGTTGTGATTTAC
>CANRJF010000041.1 GCA_947630855.1 uncultured Lachnospiraceae bacterium | reverse complement strand
ATGTAGTACATTTATATATTATGACCTGCGGTTTCCAGAATTGTTTCAGATTGCGTCCAAAGAGGCTGATATTATCATTGTTCCGGCGAACTGGCCTAGGAACAGGGAAGAGCACTGGAATACCCTGCTTCGTGCAAGAGCCATTGAAAACCAGTGTTATATTTTAGGAATCAACTGTGTTGGAAATATAGGCGGACAGGATTACAATGGCTGTTCCTGCTGTATTTCTCCCCAGGGGACAATCCTGGGTATGAAGCGGGAAATGCCTGGATGTCTATGTATAGAATTAAATCAAGATGTAAAAAAAATCAGAGAGCAGTTCCCTGTTAAAGAGGATAGACAGTGGGATTTTTATGCAAAATGGTATAAAAAAGAATAGTTTTTAAGCGGAGGTAAAGAAAATGACAGCCATGGAACGTTTTATGTTGAGCAATAAAATTGCAGTTATTACAGGCGGGGCGGGCTTTTTAGGAAGAAAACATGCTGAGGCCATTATAGAAGCAGGAGGAACAGCGGTATTGCTTGATATTTCAGAACAGGCAGTAGATGAAGCAGTAAGAGAGCTGTCGAATCAATATAGTAAAGAAGCAGTGGAGGGCTTTAAGGCTGATATCACAGATAGAAGCTGTATGGAAGAAATCAAACAGAAATTATTGGATAAGCATGGACATATTGATATACTGATTAATAATGCGGCAAATAATCCCAAAGTGGAAGGCAATGCAAAAAATATGAAAAATATCCAGTTTGAAAATTTTCCCATGGAAATGTGGGAGGATGACCTTAAGGTGGGATTGACAGGCGCTGTTATCTGTACCCAGGTCTTTGGAAGTGTTATGGCGCAGGTCGGCAGAGGAGTAATATTAAATATATCATCTGATTTGGGAATTATCGCACCAGACCAGAGAATTTACAGAAAAGAAGGGCTGGCAGAAGAAGAACAGACAGTGAAGCCGGTTACCTATTCTGTGATTAAGCATGGACTGATTGGCTTAACCAAGTATACCGCAACTTATTGGGCGAAACAAGGTGTCCGCGCCAATGCATTGTGTCCGGCAGGAGTTTTTAACGGGCAGGATGAAGTATTTTTAGAAAAATTGACCAATCTGGTTCCAATGGGAAGAATGGCTGATAAAGATGAATATAAAAGTACAATCGTATATATGGTGTCAGATGCCAGCTCTTATATGACAGGAAGTATAGTAATTGTTGACGGGGGAAGGACATGCTGGTAAGAGATAGAAGAATTGGATAACAGACTGGATAAAATCAAAAAAACTTTATGTAGACCGTAGGAAATTATCATCCTCTTCCAAACTACAATTCCCCAACATATCTCAAATAATCTTCCCTTGTATTACAATTCTCCCAAACCTCAAGGGGAAGCATGATACGTTTCCCCTCATCTACTCTGGCAAAATATGCCTCAATAAACCTTAAATTTGTTCCTTCCCATGCTGCATCCGGAAGCTCTTGAACAAGTTTCCTTACAAGCTCCATATCTGCAAACTTCCAAATCTGCCCTGAATTGTAGACTTCCAAAAACGGTTCTTCAATTTGCACAGCTCCATGGCTTGTGCTAAAGACATAGTGCAGTTTTTTCTGTAAATCCACATAAGCAATGACTGCCTTATTGCTACAGATTACCTTGTGATTATATGTAGCAACATTTTTATCTGATATCTTTACCTTTGCAAAGGATTTTTCATCAAAAAACAAATCTCCTTCAATCAATGTAATTTCATCACAGCCTGGTTCCCTTATGCAGGCATCCAGACCCACTTTTAAAGAATAACCGGTTCCATATCCACTATAATTAGGATTGTACTCTAATTGAACAGGGAATGTAAAATCTGTTTCGCACAATTTCATATATTCCTGCAGCTCTTTATACCGATATCCGCCCACCAGGATTAC
Source organism: uncultured Lachnospiraceae bacterium (assembly GCA_947630855.1). GTDB lineage: Bacteria > Bacillota > Clostridia > Lachnospirales > Lachnospiraceae > Roseburia_B. Next base: position 26,547 of record CANRJF010000041.1, on the reverse strand, counting down.
CTTATCAAAACCATTGCATTTCTTTAATATAGAATACAATAATGTTTTCTTATAATCCGTCTCCGTATAAATTACCTTTAAAACAGAACCATCTGCATCTTCATTAAAACGCTTTGATATGCCTGCTACTGGTATGATTGCTATCTGCATTCTGTGTTCCCAGCCTTTCTCCTGTAATCTACGCACATTTTTATTCCCTGGTCCAATGTAATTGTAGGATGCCATCCTGTCCGTTCCATAATCTTCTTTGCCGACAAAACACGCCTCTTTGGATCTGATTCCCGATATCCCTCAAATGTAATTTCCGGCTTTTCTATTCCTATGGCTCTACCACATAATTCTACCAGTTCTATCATTGATACTTCCTGTTCCGTAGCAACATTATATACAGTACCATCAAGTGCCTCATCCGTATCCGATACGGCGAGCACCGCCGCACAACTGTCTATATTATGAAGAAATGTTCTCTTATTTACCTTGGAATTCTCAAGCAAAGTTACTTTTCCATCCTGCATAAGACTGGTAATTACATGTGGGATAACATGTTTAGCCAGCATTTCATTTTTACTGTATACATTTGCAAACCGGAGAGAACACCCTTTTATAAGTCCCTTATCCACTGCATCCTTCATAAAAAATTCTGTCAGCAGCTTGCCGGCCGCATAGCTTGTCCTCTGGCTGTGTTCCGCAGTTGCGAGAAGAAGAAAATCATCCTCTTTAACACCTCCCTCTTTCCAGGACTGCATAGAATATACCTCCGAAGTAGAACAATTAATATATGTATCTGCTCCTACCCGGATAGCCTGCTCTAAAAAGCTCTTCATTCCCAGAACATTCGTATCAAATGTCCTGTCCACATGATAAAAATGCTCCGTATGAACTACTGCTGCACAGTTGATATATATAATTTTTTTATATGTATCCCGCAATCTAAGCACACGCTGTTCTAACTGTTTCATCTGCCCTTCATCATTAACATCTCCTTCAAAAAAATCAAGAGATTCTGAATCAATAACATCCTGGATTGTGTCAATGGAAGAAGCAAAAAAATTATCAAAACCTATGATATCATCTCCCCGTTTAACAATCTGGCGTGCCAACTCATTTCCTGTCATTCCCGTCATTCCACTTATCACATATAAATTTTTCATATACCGTACCTCTTTTCCAATTACTATTCCATAGGCACCAGGGTTAAAATATCTTTAATAGACATACAATCCTGGCTGGCTTCATAGCATCGCTCATTTTCTAAAACAGACTTCACCACCTTCTGCATTGCCGGAAATGCCGCCCGCAGCATATGGTTTGCATAGATTACAATATTAATCTTATGTGCTTTAAATTCTTTCTCCTTCACCTGATTGAAAGTCGTAGGCACAACCACAATAGCAGTATCACGGTCTGTCTCACGAAATCTATCTGCAAATTCAAAAATTTCATCCGGCGTCTTTGCCCTGGAATGAATCATAATGCCGTCTGCTCCTGCATCCACATAAGCCTTGGCGCGCTCTAACGCATCATCCACACCCTGGTCTAAAATCAGGCTTTCAATCCTCGCAATCAACATAAATGCACTGGATTTTATAACTTTTTTTCCTTCTCTTATTTTATCACAGAAATTCTCAATCGTATCCTGATGCTGTTCCACCTCATTCCCAAACAATGAATTCCTCTTCAGCCCCACTTTATCTTCAATAATAACGGCAGAAACTCCCATTCTCTCCAATGTCTGTATATTATATCTGAAATGTTCCACTAGTCCGCCTGTGTCCGCATCAAAGATAATCGGTTTGGATGTAACTTCCATAATATCATTTAAAGAATTCATTCTTGAAGTCAAGTCCACAAGTTCAATGTCCGGTTTTCCTTTCGCTGTTGAATCACAGAGACTGGACATCCAGATTCCGTCAAATTGCCTCCGTTCTCCATCTTTTTCTACATTCGTCTTTTCCACTAAAAGTGCGCTTAAGCCATCATAGGCAACCATTATCTTCACAATATCCCCTGATGTAATCTTTTTACGCAGTATCTGTCTGCGCATTTCTGGCAATCCCCGAAATTCACTGGTAATATTCTCAAAAAGTCTTAAATTGGTGCTTTTATAATACGGAATTTCCACCAATTCTCCTCCCCACTCGGAAAGAACTTCAATCACCCTCTCACGGACTGCCCTCTGATAACCATCCTGATTCTTCCAATTATCTCCGTGAATTACATAATCCGGTTTCAAGTTTCTGAGATTTTCATCATAATAGATATTATCCTGCACTATCACCTGTGCTACACCCTTAATATTACGAATAATTTTCATCCTCTCCTCCAGGGGTAGAATGGGATATTTTTCATACATAGCTACATATTTATCGCTTAACACTCCAACTGTAACCTCTCCCAATTCTGCCGCTTTTTCTATTACATTAATATGTCCTGTTTGAATAATATCTGTTGACATACATAAATACACTTTCTTCATATTATACTCCTATCCTTAATCTTTCTTTATAAAACTGACATTGAAATTTTGTCTATACATATAATTCTCCTAATGATACTTTTTCGCAAAATTCATCCACTGTACCGGAAAAACCTACTGCCTGTATTTGTCTGACTAATGCATCTTCCATGCTTTTATAGAAAGGATAATCATGTCCGGACGTTCCCTGCTGTGGTGTCATATAGTCCCCAAACTGAACCTTTAGCACATCATCATATCCTACCGGTACAGCCATCTGAATATTTTCAAAAGGTACTAACAATACACTGTCAAACCACTCTTTTTTCATAACATAAAGCCAGCTATATCCTAAACCTGTTGCCAGTTCTGCCATTTCCGAAGCTTGCTCACTGCTGTACAGACTGGAAATAGTATCAATCAGCCTCCACATCCAATTCTTTATATCCTTCCTTTTAGGAATTTCCACATTACAAATGGTTCCATACTCTTTTAAATATCCCTGCAATGTACCGGCTGTCTCCAGCTTGTCCCAATCCCTCAGTATCATAATTCCCTGCCGGATGATTTCCCGCTGGATGTCTGCCAGTTCTCTATCTTCCGGCAGATCATCCAATGGAAATATGTCAATTCCAATCCTCTGATACGGAAATCCGTGGAATTTTTGCATATAATCATTAAAATTCCACAATGTCTCATCTGCTATCACTCTTAACTGAGGCACAAACGCCGCATTCTGTAATCTTTCCGAATTTGCATACATGCCGGCAACCACAAAACCATAGGGAAGTTCACCCGGTAAAATCCTAATCAATTCATCATAATCTTGCCTTTTCATGCAGATATCAATATCATCATCCCAGGGAATAAAACCTTGATGCCTAATTGCACCAAGCAATGTTCCCCATGCTCCGAAATATGGTAATTTATGCCGCATGCAGATATCTGCAACAACCTGGAACACCTCCATCTGGGCCGCCCAGGCTCGTTTCATCATTGCCGGTATTTCAAATCCATCCCGGCATTCCTTTTTAAAATAACCCTCTGGAAATTCCACCTCATCACTCCTTTTTCTAAAAATTCCCGGCATTACTCAACTATAATTCCAAGATTCTCAAGCCGCCTCTGCTGCTCTCTATAAAACGGATACTCATGGGAAGACCCCCCGCAATAACCAATATCCCAATCCCGGCCAAACGCACACACGAGAGTATCCATATAATGGCTGGACACTTCAACCGTAGTAGTTTCAAAAGGCAGCGGAACGCTTTTTTCGTACCACTCTTTTCGCAGCCTGTATTCCCCTCCATATGTTTTACAAGCCACATGAGAATACATCTCTGTCAGAACATCCCCGTCTTCTTTCCCATATAACTGGCATATGGCGCTTTCCAGCCTGAGTGTCTGATGCATAATAGAATTTTCGTCCGTAAAATGATACCCGCTAATTTCCTCCAGCTTTTTTATATACCCCTGGATTTCTTCTGTAATCTGGCCATTGCTGCCTTTCAATCCAGAGGACACTTTAGATGCCAACACCAGAATCGCTGTCTGCAAATCTTCCTCATCTTTGTCCCGGGGCAGATAATCCATGGCATATATGTCAACCCCTACAATATAAGGGCATCCAAAAAACTCTTCTGTTTTTTCTGTATATGGTTCTATCCGTGCATGGTCAAGATCCAACACGTTCAACACACGCATAATGCCCTGCTCCCATTTCTCATCATGCACAGCATCAACAAGGCAGAACCCCTCCAAAAGATTCTCTTTGGCCAATACAATAAACCGATTATAATCCTCCCTTTTCATCACTATATCAAGATCATCATCCCAGGGAACAAACCCTTGATGTCTTACAGCTCCCAGCATAGTTCCCCAGTCTGCAAAGTATAAAATATTGTATTTTTTACAGATACGCTCTATTTCTTTTAATATCTTTAACGATGCCGCCCAGGCCCGTTTCATCATTGCCTCAATATAGAAACTCTCCATACGGGCATGACCGAAATAATCTATTTTTATTTCTTCTTCTTCAAAGAAATTACTTTTGTATTCCAATAAACCTTGTTTATCATAGGATTCTTCGTTGACTTTAGCAAATTCCTCATCCTTCATAAAAAATCTGCATGGCTTATTCCGCCAGTCTTCATATCCACAGAACAAATCCAATACTTTTTCATAATTATGCGGCACAGGTATTCTCTGATTCTCAAACGGAACGGTTTCATTTCCATTCCACCACTCGTCCGGAAATGTAACCCATTTCCTATTTTTATAATAATCTGTACTTTGAAACAATTCTGTTGACGATTTACTCACATTCTGGCTGGCTGTCTGCTGTTGAATCCATATAAGCTGATTCCGAATAGACCGGGTTTCATCCAACTCTCCTTTAAAATTCTGCCTAATCTTCTGAAACTCTTTTAACGTATCCTTATGCAGGCTTATCTCTTTATCCATCTTATAGGCAAATGTAAAAATTTCTTCCAGGAATTTCTTTTTTTGCTCCGCCTCAGCCTGGTCAGATGGAAAGTAATCCAACACGGCAATATCCACACATGGCAGACATCCCCTATTTCTCCGTTCTTCATACAGAAGTTTTCCGGCATCTGATGCACAAACCACCTGGATTTTAAACTGCTCCCATTGTGGTACAATGGCAGCATCTATCAGACGATATCTGTCCCCAAATTCTTTTGGGGCTGCTGCTGCAAATTTCTGATAATCCTCTCGTTTCATAACAATATCAATATCATCATCCCAGGGAATAAACCCCTGATGCCTTACTGCCCCCAACAGCGTTCCCTTATAGGCATAATAGGCAATTCCATATTTTTTACAAATACGTTCTATCTCTGCCAATATGCCCAGTTCTGCCGCCCAGGCTTTTTTTCTCCCCTCTGTGATGATACAAGAGTTCCAGTCTCCATATTTATAATAACTTACCCTTCTGTTTTCTTCCTTGAAATAATCTGCTGGAAATACCAGCCTTGCTTTCAGATTTCCCTCATTCTGAATTGTCTCCTCATAATCTGCCGCAATAGAAAGAAATTCAGATGCTAACTCCTCTTCTGATTCAAATGATGCCTGAAATTCTGTGCTTGACACAACAAACCTGCCAAATGTCCGCCCCACAGCCATAACCGGAATCCATTCATTGATAATTCCTGCCATAATGCTGTTATCACCTATATGAAATACCATACCCGGATTATATTTCAAAATTTTTATAACTGTCTCTTCAATTTTTGTCAAATCAGACAGTACCTCTCTGCACTGAAAATATGCAATCTGCTCACCCTTCCACTCTACTGTCTCCCGTTGACATAAATTCTTATCTTCTCTTCCGTATTCCACTCCAAAAAAACTCATTTCTCCTGCTTTAGAAGCCGCCTCAGCCGTATTGACCAGCAGCACTCTTTTTCCAGACATACATTGCAGTTGATAACAACAATTTAATATTTGTTCCGTCTGCTTTGAGCCATCCAATAAAAATTCCTCTGTCAATACCACCACATGATTATTATCCCGTTCACCATATATCATCGGACGCATTGCCACATTCAACTGGCGCATACAACTGATTACACCATGCCGTATCAATTCCGATAACAATTTCCTAACGTCTTCTGTATCACAGCTTTCATGCTTTAAACGAAATCGATTCCATTGTACATAATAAAAATATGCATTCTGCCATTTTAGCCCACACTCTGCCTGGAGTGCTCTCAATATCTTTAACACAATCTCCAGATAGAGAACATTTGCATCAAGCCGCAGAACAAAAGAATACATGGAAAGTGCAATTCCCACATTTTGCTGATGTGACAATATCTCATGAAACTCCTTCGCCATCTGCTTTCTTGTCTCTCCATCTGTCTGTTGTGCAAACTGATATACCATATTAATACATTGAAAGAAATTATCATCTATCTGTCCAGTGCTTAATTGTTCCAACACCATACTGTACGCATCCATAATCTTTTTCATACTTCCACCTATTCTCCATTCTCATCAACGCCTATTTCTATCCATTTTAACTGTCGGAGCTGTTTTTTATAAAACGGATACTCATGTTGCGTAGTATCCTTAATACAGAAATTCCAATAATCTCCAAAATGCACCTGAACCGCCTCCAAAAACTGCCACGGTACATCCACTGTTGTCACCTCAAACGGCACCGGAATACTTTCTTTATACATTTCCTTTTTCATAATGAAAGTTCTGTTTTTAATATGAGAATACATATAAGTTATATACTCCCCATCATGATATAACTGGCATACTGTATCCCCAAGACATAATGCCTGATGCAGATAAGAACTGTCCTCCGTAAACTTATGTGCACAAAGTTTCTCCAATTCCCTCACATCCTGCATGGCTTTATCCGTAACCTGATCTTCCTTGCCGTCAAAATCACAATACACCCTTGCAGCCTGGCTTACCATTAAAGCCTGCACATCGGCCTCCTGTTTATTCTGGGGAAGATAATCCAAAGGGTAAATATCCACTCCCATCACAAAAGGACATCCATAGAATTCTTCTGCCCTTTCCGTATTAGGCAGCACATATACATGTTCCAAATCCGGCACATTTACCACACGGGCCACAATTCCATTCCAATTCTTATTGGATGCTGCATCCAGAATACACCATCCCTCCGGAAGTTCATCTTTCGCTGCTTCCAGAAATCGGTTATAGTCTTCCCGCTTCATGTCAATATCTATATCATCATCCCAGGGAATAAATCCCTGATGACGCATTGCCCCAAGCAGTGTACCCCAGTCTGCAAAATAAGAAATCCCAAGTTTTCTGCAGACACGTTCCACCTCTTTTAAAACTTTTATGGACGCTGCCCAAGCCCGTTTCATCATCTCCTCAATAAAGAAGTGGTCAAAATCCGAATAACCGGTATATTTGATATTGACAGTTTCCTGCTTAAAAAAGTTCTTTTTGTAATCCAACAATTCTTTTGTATCATATATGCCATCTGCCAAATCACATTTTCCTCTTGCATCTATGCCGGGAACAAATAACTCCCGATAAGGCTTCTTCCAGGTTTCGTTTCCATATAAAACATCCAGAACTTTTTTGTAAGCACACGGAATAGATACCAACTGGTTTTCAAATCGAGCCGGCTCACCTTTTTGAAACCACTCTTTCTGAAAAATGCGCCATGAGTGTCTCTTATAATAATCCAGGCTCTGGTATACCCTGGATTCCTGTCCTGATACTCCACTGCCGGCTTCCTGCTGCTGCATCCGGACAAGCTGATTTTTAATTGATGCTTTTTCCTCTAATTTACAGTTCAGCCTGTCTTTTAGTTTCTGAAACTCCAGAGCCGTATCATCCGTCACCCTGTCTGCATCATCCAATTTACGAGCCAACTGAAAAATATCCTGAAGATTCTTTTCCCGTTCCTCTGCCGCCAGAGAATCATCTGGAAGGCTGTCCAATACGGCAATATCCACTGCCGGAATCCATTCTGCATCCTTGGATTCTCCCCTTAACATACGCCTGGCATCAGAAAAAATTAAGACCTGTATTTTAAAACTCTCCCACTCTGGCACGCAGGCTGCATCCATCAGACGATATCGTTCTCCCAGCTCTCTTGGCGCAACAGCAGCAAATCTATCATATGCATCCCGCTTCATCACAATGTCAATATCCCCATCCCAGGGAATAAATCCCTGATGGCGTACTACCCCCAGCAAAGTCCCCTTATCTGCAAAATATTCAATATCATATGCTTCACAAATACGAATAATTTCAGATAATATTCCCAATTCTGCTGCCCACAGTTTTTTTCTTTCCTCTGTAATTACATAAGTATCCCACTCCCCATGCTCCAGATGCCACACTTCACGATTCTCTTCCTTAAAATATGAAGCTGGAAAAACCAGCCTCACCTTCAGATTCCGCTCATCCTGTATCGTATGCTCATAGTCCCGTGCCACTGATGCGAATTCCTGTTCAAATTCTGACCAGGATTCATATGATACCTGAAATTCTGCGGCAGATACAACAGCCCTGCCAAAGGTTTTGCCCATTGACATAACTGGAATCCACTGATCCAGGATTCCTGCCAGGAAACTCACATCTCCCACATGAAATATCATCCCCGGAGAAAAATCCAATAATTTTTTGATTGTATCCTCCATTTCTTCCTGGTTGGAAAAGATGTCTCCACATTGAAAATAGTCTATCTCTTCTCCTTTCCACATCACCTTCGCCTGCTGATAAAGGTTAATTTCTTCCTTATCGTATTCTGGTGCAAAAAAACTTGTCTCCCCAGTTCTGAAAGCAGTTTCCGCCGTATTCACAAGCAAAACATCCTTCCCAAACTGATGCCTAAGCTGACGGCAGCATTCCAGAGCCATCTCCATCTGTCCATTACTATTATTATATAGTCTCTCTGTCAATACAAGAACACGAGTTGTATTCCGACCTTGATATGATAGCGGACGCACTGCCACATTTAACTTACCCATGCAGCTGATAATACCGTGTTCCACCATTTCATGAAGCAGTTCCCTGATTTCCTCTGTATCACACACTGCATATTCTAACCGAAACCTGTTTATCTGCCGAAAAAAGAAATTCACATTCTTCCATTCCAACCGGCAATGTCCCTGAAGGATTCTTATCTTTTTTAATAAACTTTCCATATAAAAAGCATTGGGATTCAATTTTAGAACATAAGAATGAAGAAACAACAACAGACCAATATTATCCTGTGTTTCCAACATATTATATATATCAGCCGCAGCCTGTTTTCTAATCTCTTCTCCTGCTTTTTTTGCATATTGATAAACATAATCCGCGTATGCAAAAAATTTTTCATCAATGGCTTTCTCTTTCAACTGTCTTATCAGCTTACTGTAAATATCCAGGAATTCTTCCATAATTACCGTCCTTTATACAAAATTAAGGCTCCATAAATTATGCAGCCCTGTTAAAAATTCTCTGTTTGATTTTATGAAATAACCTCCTGGGCAGCATTGCCGAGATTCTCAAACAAAGGAATCAGTTCCTTTACATTCTCCGCCATTGCCGCATCATCTTTTGCTGCAATCGATTTCCCGAATGCTATTATCTTTTCATTAAATTCTTCTTTATTAATACGTTCCTTTCCTTCATTTAAAAGATCCATGGTACCGTTCATAACTTCAATTTCCCAGTTCATGGCATCTACAATCCCCTTAATAAATTTATCCGTATCATCCAGACGCTGTCCAGACAATTCCTTTACTAATATACCCATATTTTTTAAAATACGTCCATTAAACTCCATTAGTACTTCCAATGCTTCCTTTTGTTCTTTTCTGATATCCTCCATGATTGTTACTTCCTCCCATATTCTTATATTGTATTTATTATATCATTTTTTTAACATATATCAACATCCTAATTCTGGTTACGCTAAAACATGGAATAATAACCGATATTTTACGCATTATCAATCTCTCTTTTCACATTATATAATATATATCGGTCAAACCACATTATATTTTTAGTAGATAACTCTTTTTATTTTTTATTGGCCAGCTAAAGAAAACTTCGTTCTATGCCGATATATATCTGTGTGTTTTGTATATTATTCTAAAGGAGAATTTACATGAAGATATTATTTTATCGGTATGGAAGCATTTGTGAGCCTGATATTATAGAAGCATTTGGAGAATTAGGACATACTGTATGCGAGATAGACACTGAAATCTATGATAAAAATTACCCTATGCAAGAATCTGTGCAGAATGTAAACGAATATATTCAACGGGAACAGCCTGATTGTGTATTCAGCATCAATTTTTATCCAATGTTATCTGAAATATGCCGAATATACCATCTGCGCTATATCTCCTGGGTTGTCTCCGACCCCATATTGGAATTGTACTCTTCCACAATCAAAAATGAATATAACCGTATATTTATTTTTGATCATGTTTTATGTTCCGCAATTGCTCCCTTTAATCCGGATAATATTTTTTATCTTCCGCTGGCCACCAACTTATCTTCCAAACAAAAAGCCATTGCTTCTGCCCAAGCAGACTTTAAGAAAAGCTGTTCTTCTGATATATCGTTTATTGGCTCCTTATATACAGAAAAAACACCCTGGAATTCCATAAAAAATTTATCCATGCATACACAGGGATACTTAGACGGTATTATGAATTCCCAGTTGAAAATTTATGGTTATTATTTTATAGAGGAGCTTTTGACAAATGAAATTGTGGCAGAAATCAAAAAATGCTGTCCCGATTTCTATACTATTACAGAAAGCAGCCTGCTTACGAAAAAATGCCTAATTGCTCAATATTACATAGGCAGCAGACTCACTGCCATAGAGCGTACCGAAACCATGCGCTTATTAAGCGAGAATTTTCCTGTAACAATTTACACAAAAAGCGACACATCATCTCTGCCGGGCCTAAGCAACCGTGGTACTGCCAAAACCTTAACTGAAATGCCTGTGATTTTTCACGAAAGCCATATCAATCTGAATATTACCTCCAGATCCATCCGAAGCGGCATCCCCCTTCGGGTGTGGGATATTATGGGTTCAGGCGGTTTTGTTTTATCAAATTATCAAAATGAAATCCCTGTTTACTTTGAACCCGGACAGCATTTGGATACCTATGGAAGCTTGGAAGAATTAGTGGAAAAATGTAACTATTATCTTTCCCATGATTCTTTGCGCAAAGAAATCGCTGAAAATGGGTTGAATGAAATCCGGCAGAAACATACTTACCCTATCCGCATCCAAAAACTGCTTGCTACGGCTTTTTCACATTAAAAAAGAGGTTATATTATGAATTTTTATTTTCAACTCCTTTCATTATTAATATTCATCTTCTTTCCCTGCCTTCCGAAGAAGAAGTTCATTTCACGCTTCATAATATACAGCCTTTTATTTTTTTCAACTTCATCGAAAACATCGTCCAATGGAAATATATCTATAAATATTCCCTAATTTAATTCAGTTCCTATACTCGGAAATTCTATGGCCGTTGTTCTGCTATCACGCAATTTTGAAATGAGCCATATCATACAATCTGTATTCGTCACATCTATATCATCCCATAGAATAATATATTTAAAAAATAAGACCGGCATATACCGGTCTTATTTTAATTCTGACGCTTAAATTACTGTAACAGTGATAATACACCCTGAGTAGACTGATTAGCCTGAGCAAGCATAGACTGTCCTGCCTGAGCAAGAATGTTGTTCTTGCTGTACTCAACCATCTCTTTAGCCATGTCTGTATCACGGATACGGGACTCAGCTGCCTGGGTATTCTCTGCTGCATTGTCAAGGTTTGCGATGGTGTGCTCTAACCTGTTCTGAATAGCACCCAATTTAGAACGCTGTGTTGATACTGAATCAATAGCTTTCTGAATTGAAGTCATTGCACTGCCTGCCGTTGCATTATCACTTACTGACAGACTACCTACGCCAATAGAAGAAGCATTCATATTGCTAATGCTAATGCTGATTGTCTGTCCTTCCAGCATACCAACCTGAAGCTTTTTACCTGTAAAGCTACCATCTAACAAGTCCATGGTATTGAACTGGGTTGTAGACTGGATTCTGTCAATCTCAGATACTAACTGGTCAATCTCATCTTTAATCTTTGTCCTGTCAGATGAAGTATTCGGGTCGTTTGCTGCCTGTGTTGCCAGTTCGTTCATTCTCTGTAAGATGGAGTGGGTCTCATTTAATGCACCCTCTGCAATCTGTACACAGGAGATACCGTCCTGAGCGTTCACAGATGCTCTTGTCAAACCACGAACTGCATATCTCATTTTCTCAGAAATTGCAAGTCCTGCTGCATCGTCTGCTGCACGGTTTACTCTGTAACCGGATGATAACTTCTCTGTTGATTTCTGCTGTCCGTTTGTTGTGATACCTAACATCCTGTTAGAGTTCATCGCTGCCATGTTGTGTTGTACTACCATAATATTTTCCTCCTTGAATTTACTGTAGCTTCCATGCTACAAAATTTGTTAATCATTACGGCTGTCCGCTTCCCTTTCACCATGTCCCGGCCGTACGCTCCGTTCCCGGTTTCGTTTGGCTTCCTGCCTTTAAGTAACAATTATTATCTTGTTTACTTGTTATATATATCGGACATTTCCTCCGATACTTTATAGTAAAAAGTAATTTTTTTTACTTTTTATTATCAATGACAGATGCGTCAGCATTATGCTGGTGCAACATATTCTGATAATACTGTCGCACTACCTTCTGGCTGCTTCTCACTCCACGCACCTGCTTACGAACATCAGAGAACTTCTGTTCCACCTGAATCCTGCCCCGCTGTTCCTGTGTCTGTATGGTATTTGTCCGGGCGGAAATTTCTCTTATAAGAGACTGCATACTGGCTATTTCAACCTGGTATTCCGCCTGGTTTTCCTGTAATTCCATGCGCACCTTCTCATACAACTCTTCAAATCCATTATCCAGAAGATTAATCTCATCTACAAGATTTGACTTATATGCCATGTTTTTTTCAAACTCCTCCGGCCCTAAGTTCTCATCCTGAAGCAGAATCTTCTGCTGGCGGTTTAAGTCAATAATCCGGTCTAAAACTGCCTTTTTCTTTTCCAGACTTTCAATCATAATCTGCATATAATTTGTTTCCATGCTATTCTCCATACATCACTTATCGCAATCATTACATACTGGAGCCTTCTGCAGCCGAACGCTTCATGACTTCTTTCCAGGTATCGCGCATGCCTCTTAAATGTTCCAACACTTCATTTAAAATATCTTGGTCTTTTTTTATATTCGCCTCTGTCAGGCGTTGCTGAAGATATGCATACACCTGCTCAAAATCCTTGGCTACGGGATATTTATGGTTTAATGTTGACTGAAATTCCGTAATGATATTCTCTACTTTAACAATATTGTTATGAGTTTTCTCTACATCACCCTTTTCTATGGCATCAAGAGCTATATTACAGAATTTTATAGCACCTTCGTAAAGCATCAACACCAATTCCCCGGGTGTTGCCGTTAAGATTTTGTTGTTTGCATATGCGGCATATCCATGCTTATTTGTCATTTTGTAACCTCCCTGTTATCATGACAATTTATGAACCTAATAAGTTAGCCAAATTGGACTGCTGTGCATTTAATTTGGCAAGGGCAGATTCCATTGCTGCAAATTTCTTGTAATAGGAATCTTCTATTTGCTGCAGTTTTGTCTCCCACTTGGCAATGGTAGTGGTATAATCACTGTATTCTATTGCCATCTGTTTATCATTGTAAACCACATTAAAGCTGCTCATTGTAGAAGAAGACATCTTCTTTTGAATCTGTCCATATAAGGCATCGCTAAGTTCCTGGAAAAATGCCGTAACAGCTTCTGGGTCCTCTGTCAATGCCTTCATGAATTTATCTGCATTACCAGAAACAAGAGTATCGGACTCATCCCCATCAATATGCAGGGCATTTTCCTCATTATCCTCTGCATTCAAAATACCTAAGGTATGAATACCGAAACTGGAAAGGCTGTATTGCTTCCCGTTAATTTCAAAAGACCTTAACATAGTTGAGGTGCATATATTAATCAGACTGCCTAAGGTATCATCCCGGCGAAGCAGGGAATCTTTAATCTTTTTCTCCCATTCTTCCACCTCAGAATCTGACAATGCGTCTTTCTCCTCGGCAGTCAGAGGGTCATAGCCCTTTACAATTTCTGCATTGTAGGCTTTTGTCATCTCATTAATAAGTTCATTGTATTCTTTTAAGACTCCTTTAATCTTATCATATAATCCCTGGCTGTTATTGTTGACAGAAACTGTGATATTGCTACCATCCGTTTCTTCTAATGCAGTGATGGTCAGTCCATTGATGGTAATATCATTGGATGCAGATACATACTTTGCGCCGTTTACCATAATTTCGGCATCCTCGCCGTCTATACGAACAGCTCCTGCACTCGGAGCCACCGGAGTTTTTAAAACTTCTGCTGCACTGGTAACCTTAGCAGTTATGCTTGTAGCATCAAAACTTCCGGATTCTAATAACGCATTATCATCCACTGTTTTTTGTGCAGAAGCAATACCTGACTGCAATGTACTAACCAGGGAATCTATGCTGCTTCCGCCCACGCCATTATAAGCATCCTGTACAGCAGCCACTTCAGCCTGGTTTGCTGTATCTCCTTCATAACTGGCAATGATATCCAAACTACTCTTATAAGCGCTAACCTTGGATTCATCCACAGACGTAACTGAATTGCCCTCTCCCGTCTCCGTCTTTACAAACCCGGCTTGTTCTTCCAATGCTTTCAGACGATCTGCACCGGAAACTCCATCACTAATTACAGGGTCTGAAGGTGAATAAGTAGTACCATCGTCGGCAACATACTGATCGCTGTCATTTAGCTTATATATTTTATTATCAGTACCTACCATTATTTTATCTAAATCTTTTTCATATAGCAAAGTCTTCAACTGAGCCTGCTGGTCTGCCGAAAAGCTTGGGTTTGCATGTACATCCTGTACTAATTTATAGGCATTGGCATATGCAATTTCTGCCTTATTATTTGTCACCGTAGTGGATGCTGTCTGCATCTTACTCAAAAGGTCGGTGATATGGCTTTGTGTGGCTGCAGCATCATAAACGCCGTTAAATGTATATGTTCCGTCACCGTTGAAAGTAACATAATCACCGCCGGAAGTATTTTTTGCATACTTTGCCCACGCCTCACGGCTTGCAATATCCGCTTTGGACTCTGCATTTAAGCCCAGACTGGTTAATGCAGAAATACCTGCACCATCTGTACCTGTCAGGGAGAAGTCGGCCTTGCTTCCTGTCGTAGCAGATGCCACATAGATACGCTGATGTGTCGCATCATAGCTTGCCTTTACTCCTGCTTTATTTAAGGAATCTACAAATTCTGTTATAGTAGTATCATTGGTTACTGCAATATCCGTAGTTTTTCCGTCTGCATTTACAGTAACGGTCCCGTTTCCGCCAGTGTAACCCAAATCACTAAGCTTAGTGCCTGCTGTGGTGCCTGCCGCTAACTGGCCACCTGTAAGATATCCGCTTTTTGCCGTCTTAACAATCTGGACGCTGTATGTACCATTTACCGCCGAGGAAGCTGCCTTTACGGAAGCCTTTGCGGCGTTGGACACGGTGGCGTTCTTCATATTATAAGCCGTAGAGAACCTTAAGCTTGAAATGCTGTTATAGAAGCTTTTCACTTTACTGTTCATATCTTTCCATTTATCCTGCTTCCAGGATAATTTTGTCTGTGCCTTTGTATATTTCTCTGTTTTCTTGCGATAGGCAGATACCAATTCTGAAACCAATGCCTCGGTATCAAGCCCTGAATTTAAACCTGTAATTCTTATTGGCATATATTTCTCCTCCTATTCTGCCCGCCTATAACTTCTGGTCTACCATCAAACCTGCCATCTCCCAGACTTTGGCAATCATATCCAGTGTCTTTTCCGGCGGAAATTCTTTTAAGACTTCCTTGCTGTCCCTGTCTACAATCTTAATAGTTACCCGGTTTGTTCCCTCGTGAAAGCCGAAGATTGCTTCGGAGTGTTTAATATTTTTATTAATCTCCTCCACTGCCTTGCGCATGGCCTCATTACCCTTTGAAACTTCAACGGTTTCCTGGGTTTTTCCTGCATCCTGAATCGGCGCATAAGCACTTTCACCCGCATTACCACCTTTAGGCTCTGCTATGGGTGAACTATCCGCTTTTTTTATCTCCGGTGCTTCCGGTTTTACAGTCTCTGCCTGCACCTTCACTTTTACTGTATCCGTTCCGGCCCTGCTTCCCTGCAAATGGCTTATGGACGGATTTTTCACTGCTTCAATAGCCATTCTTAACCACCTCCATGTGATTCAACTCACCTTTTTCTACTATATTGTATATCGGTTTTTTTTTCTAAAAATTTATAGACGTTTTGTGCAGTCTTTATTTTTTCGCAAAAAATTACAAAAGTTTCTTTAATGCATCTATACCCTTTCCGTTCTGAGCAGCCTTATTTTCATTCTCTATCTGGATATAAACTTCTTTGCGGTAAATAGGAACTTCTTTTGGCGCCGTAATACCTATCTTTACCTGGTCTCCACGGATTTCCAAAACAGTTATCTCTATGTCGTTGTTGATGACAAGCGCTTCACCTTTTCTTCTGGTTAATGCCAGCATACCTATTCACCTGCCCCTTCTTTCCGTTTTTTTAAGATGTCATAAATTTTATACTTCACCGGATAATCATCTTCCACAATAATCTGGCATCCTTTGTTGTTTGCCATATTGATGATAAAGGGGGCTTTTAAATTAATGGATATCTCTTCTATCTTATCCTGAGGTATGGTAACGGTTGTAAGCATATACACATCCTCATCCTTTAATTCTCCCAATGATTCTATCAATTCCTCATCTACATTGGGAGTATAGGTGGAAATGATGATTTTCGGTTCAATTACCGGCAGGGCAAAATTCCCGTCATCCATAGACTGCAGCCACATAATGGAACTTTTACTTTCCGCCTCCGCATCAAATATCAGCGTAAAATGCTGCATATCCGGAAATCCGATAATCCCCTGCTCAATTTTTATGATTTTTTCATCTTCAATTTCAATTTCCCCAAATAACCTTGTTTTTGCTTTCATGGCATCCTCGCTTTAAATGTAATTTAACAACGTCTCTTTTTCAATTTTTGACGCCGCCATTAAAGATGCCTGGTAGGCATTGTAAGCGGCTGTGTAATCGATAATAATATCCGACAAATCCCTGTTCTCGTTGGTGGATTTTAACTCTTCCACGGTAAGCTGCTGATTTTCAAGACGGTTCTTGGTCATGGTCAACTGCTGACCCCTTGCACCGACTTCGGCATATGCCACATTCAGCTTTTCCAGATATCTATCAAATTTACCAATTCCTGCACTGTACAAATCATGCATATTTTTATCTGCATAATCAGCTTCTTTCTCAGCGGCATCAATCCATTTCTGAATCTCATCCTGATAATTGGAATACTTGGCTTCATTTTTCATTGATTCCAGTTCTTTTACTTTATCATGGGCTGCAATGGCTTTTTCTACCGCATTAGTCAACTCCACCACATCCTGGTAAACATTCATGTCAAAAAGTTCATCCGCCTGCATATTCACTGTAATGGACTGGTTAATTGCTACATTAAAATTAATGTCTTCATATATCTTATTGCCTTCTGCGTCATATTTCTTATGTTCCACTAAATTGTCCGGGTCTGTTTTGCATGTGCAGTTATAGTAATATTCCGGGCGGAGCTCTCCTTCTTTAAATCCGGTTTTTTCGTAATCCACCTGAATGGAAGCGCGTCCGTCCTTTAAAGTATTGCTGATTTTGGATGATAATATTAAATCTCCCGAATTTTTGATAAACGCAACTTCTTCGTCACCTAATACCTTGCCGCCTTTTGCCGCTGCCCAGTCTTCTTCTGAGTCATATACCAAAAAAGTCCCGCCTGCGGAAGGATACAATGCAGTTGTAGTCCCGTTTATGGTATAGTTGACAGACTGTAAATCCGTAATATCATCATATGCCAGCCGAATCCTGTCATATACCGTCTCTTTGGTATCACTGATGGTCTTATTATTGACCCCGTCTAACATCTCCTGGGTTGTCTGGGGCACTTTTACACTTCCATCGTAATATTTAAACTCCGAAATATCACTGTAATCTAATGTCTGGGTAATATCATAAGACTCCACCGGGTCATCCTTCATAAATGTAAGTTTGGAATTGGTACGGAAACCGGTAAATAAAGTCCTCCCTGCATTATCGGCATTCCCTTCGGAATAAAGCTGCTTCTTTAATGCCGTAAGGCTCTCTAAAATAGATTTCCTGTCATCCTCATTTAAAGGGTCGTTTGTTCCGTACACGCACTGGGTTTTACAGTCCGTGAAAATCTTATTCATATTGTGAATCGCTGTATCTGCTTCCTTAAACCATGCTTCCACATCCGGTATGTTTTTTTCATAATACTGGTTAATCTGACTTAAGCTGCTGCGCAGACGCAGTGCACGGATGGCAATAACCGGATTCTCAGAAGGACGCTGGATTTTCTTCTGGGTGGTCATCTGATTATTCAGATAACTCTGGTTTGATTTATTCCAATTAATATTTTTTGTTGTATTGTTGAGTATCATGTTGTTGGTTACTCGCATATAAACCTCCTTGCTGCCGGGTCAGACTACATTATACCCCAGTCTCATTAATCAATTTATTATACATTTCCGACATACACTGAATCATTCTGGATGCTAAATTGTATGCATTCTGGAATTTTACCAAATCTAAAGCTTCTTCGTCTTCATCCACTCCGGCAATAGAAAGCCTTTGATTATTGATGGATGCAGAAATGTCTGCAGCATTCTGCTGGAAAATCTTTGCTTCATTGCAGTCTACCGACAAATCTGTAAGGATACATTTTAAGAAGCCTTCTGCTTTGTCGCCCCGGAATAATTTTACGCCCGATTCTAACTGAAGAACCTTGTTAATAATGTTCTGCCTTGCATCTCCATTGTCATCATTTTTATCTGACGTACTAATAAGATTTGAATCCCTGAAACTGCGGTCTGCCACAATAAGATTTAACGCCGTCAACTGATAATAAGAATCGGAACCGGAAGTAATTACAGAACCGCCTCCTGTGACCCAGTCTGCCTCCGGAATCTTATCATCCAGCCATTCTGCCTTTTTATCCTTATCGGTAAGGTCAACCTTGGTACCGTTTGCCATCAGATTTAATTCCTGGTCGTTAAATTCATATTCTCCGCCGTCAACCCTTGATGCCCGAAAGAAGGATTCCATCTTATTGCCGTATAAATCTACGCCTTCCTTCTGAACAGCATTAAACCGTTCTGTAAAATTCCTTAAAAATTCACTCATCTGGCTCATATAGTAAGGAATTCCCATAAAATCAATCCTTGTTCCGGTTTGTGCCGCTCTGCCGCCCATTGCCTGGCGTTCCTCGTCACTCATAAACTGCTCTAACTGGAATGTATAGGAAACAATTTTACCATTTTCATCTAACTTTGCGTTGAAACCGCTGTAATTATATACTTTATTATTTACGGTTATCTGTCCTTCCGCTGCCAGCGTCATGGTCTCAACTGTGGTCTGGGTGGTGGGCTTAATGGTCACAGACGACGCCGTGGAACTTATCACAGTTCCCTGGAAGTTCTCCATATTGTTGCCGTCCCGCATCTCATAAAGAGCTTTTAATGAGCCGTCCATAGAAGATGCATTCAAATTAAAATTCATTCCTGTATCTGACCATACCACGTCATAAAGCCCGTCAATATCTGTCTGGTTGACCCTGTTTTCACGGGCAACACAACTAAGAGTTCTATAATCAAAACTGTCCACGATTGTACGGCCGTCTAATTTTACAATATAAACCGTTCCCCCGGTATACATATCCGGATAATGGCTGTTACTTACCGGCGCTTCTTCTACGGAAATTGGCACAATTTCTGATAATTCATCCACAACTAATGCCCGCTGGTCTCTTAATTCGTTTGCATAGCCGCCTTGCAGCTCAATATCATTAATCTGTTTTGTCAAAGACGCTATCTTCTTTGCATTGGCGTTTATGCTCTCCACCAATGTTTTTATCTGTTCATTACAATCTTTCTGCAATGTAGCAAGGCTGTTTGCCACATTATTAAAATAGTCACAGAAAGTCTGGGCACGTCCAATTGCCGCCTTGCGGTACTCTAATTCCTCCGCATGGCCGTTTAAGGAATCCAAAGAGTTAAATAAATTTTTAAAAATTGTGGAAAACCCGGGAATGCCCGTATCTTCATCATCATTGAAATAATTTTCCACCTGATTTAAGTTATTTACCTTTGTATCATAATATCCCACGGCACTCTGGTTTTCCCAGTATTTCGTGTCATAATATTCACTTCGTATGGATTTAATTGATGTGGTGGTAACACCGCTTCCTGCCGTTCCATACTTCTCATATACACGTAAAGCCTCGGAAGCTTCCCTGTTCGCCACCTGTTTTGTATATCCGTTTGTCTGTACGTTGGATACATTGTTTGCCGATGTATTCACTGCCGCCTGAAATGCCCGAAGGCCGGAGGAAGCAATTGTTAACCCAAAAAATGTTGATGGCATAATCTTTCACCTTCCTTATCTTAACCCATCTGTTTAATGATGGTCTCTATCATCTCACTGACTACATTAATATACCGGCTGGCTGCATTGTATGCGTTCTGGAACTTAATCATATTGGTCAGTTCCTCGTCTGAAGATACGCCGATTACCTGCTGCCTTGCATTATCTGTTTCCAGTTTGCTTTCTTCTAACCCTTCTGCGGTAGAATTGAAAACATTGCCTAATGTGGCCAATTCCCCTGTCATTTTATTGTAATATTCCACAAATGTACATGGGGTGGTATCGTGAGGGCTTAAAATCAATGATTCTTTCTCCCAAATCGCCGTAAGCCTTTCTCCCAAATCCATGGCCACCGGGTACTCACCCTCAATCATTTTGTTCTGGAAAGCCGGCAACAATGTATCACTTTCTTTTAAAGCCGGATTGATATGAAGGCTCTTTATGGTATACTGTAATGCCGTATCTTTGGGGTCTTCCTGATTATATACATAATAGGTGTTACCATCATTTCCATTTACTTTTGTATACCTCTTGCAGCCTGTTCTCTCAAATAATTCCTGAGGCGGCAATGAACCGTCCGAACCCACACAGCAGTTCTCCTCATCCAGAATTAATGTTCCCGGGTCAAAACTTACTGTCTTGCCGTTTTCGTCTGTCCCCTCAATCTTTGTCTTAGATGCTATATTTGGGCAGAAAACATCATTAATCTGGGTTACCATGGAATGTATCAGCTCATCAAATTCCGCCTGAATATTCATCATAACGGAATTTCCAAGTGTATCGTCATACTTTTCCTTAGAAATCCCCTCCAAGTCAAGATAATTAGCGTATTTATACCCTCTTGCCAAAACAAGGGCTTTTAACTCGCCCGTATCATTCTTTTTTAAAGTGGAGATTTCCTCTGCGGTATTATATACATTATAGTATTTGTCGTTCTCCGTATCCGAAAGCTGAGACCAATAGGGGGTGATAAATCCGGTAACCTTATCTACTTTCTCCCCTATTTCATATGCATGGCCTTCATCGACAAAAGCTACATTCTCAAATGACACTTTCACAATGCCGTACTCAACTTCTTTGTAAGAAATCTTCCCATACTCCGCCAGTTCATCCAGAAGATAATCTCTCGCATCCCTTAAATCTTTGGCGTTCTCCACGTTTCCTGCTTCAACTGCCATAATGCGATTATTCAGTTCATGAATCTGTTCACCGATTTCATTGACTCGTTCCACCGTATCATGAATCTTGGTATTCATATTATTCTGATATTTTACTAATCCCTGATAAATCGCCTGAGATTTGCTGATAAGCAGATTGCCTTTCTGAATAACAAGGTTTTGACCGTCACTGCGGGAAGGGTCTTTTGCAAACTCCTGAAATGCTGTCCACAAGCCGTCATCTTCGCTTGTAAGCACATCCTGGAATGCTTTTCCCTCCAGCTCCTGAAAATAAGTCTCCACCTCGGATATTGTCTCGTATGTAGATGAATAAAAACCAGACCGTGACACCTGGGTACGGTAGGTCTTATCCAAAAAGATATCCCTTGCATGGACAACTTCACCAATCGTCACGCCAAGTCCTGACTGCTGACGACTGACAGATGCTGTCGTATCAAACGTATAATAATCTCTGTCTGCCTGTAAAACCTGCTGACGCACATACCCTTTGGTATCTACATTAGACAGGTTGTTGGCTGTCACATTAAGAGCGTTCTGGCTGACCTTTATGCCGGATGCTCCAATCCATAAACTTCCCATTGAATTGGCCATAAAATTCTTCCTCCCTGGTCCAGGCTACTGCTTGGCGTCAAAGCCACTGCTTGGCAGTATATCCCCGGTATTGTATGCCTCTTTGTTATAGTTTGCAGTCTCGGGTGCCTGTCGCATGCTTTTAAACAAGGTGAGATCGAATTCTACCATTTCAAGTGCCTGTTTTAATAATCTTTCGTTCCGCAGATTACACTCCTGCATTTCCTTACCCGTAGTGAGAATCTTTGTGCGGATTTCTGACAAACGCTCCTGCTCTTTAGGCTGTTTGTCTAAATAGCCAATGAGCTTTGTAATGGTCATCTCTTCAAAGTTCTTGCCTAAAACGTCTGCCATATCTTTTAATATGGCATCCCTTTTATTGTCAAGATTCCGGAGCAGGCTTGCAATTTCCTGCTCCTTATCAGTAATGGATTCCAAATTGGCAATATTTCCCTCCACAATTGCTGTGCGTTTCTCGTTGCCTAAATTAATCAGCATCTCATACTGACTATTTTCTTCATTTAAAACTTCCACAAGATTATCCATTAAACTAGCCACTGACGAACCTCATTTCTTAGCACTTATTTCTGCAGAGCATTATATTTCTCTAACAGCTTGCTGGCAAAATCTTCAGAATCAACTTTGTAATTCCCCGACTCTATTCTTGCTTTGAGCCCTGCGACTTTATCTTCCCTGATATCTGAAGCTTCTGCTACTGCCTGTTTTGCTATTTGATAATCGTAACCACTCCTGGAAATTGTTACTTCATCCCGGCTTGCAGTAACGCCCCGGCTGCTCTGCGTCCTTGTTGTCTTGTTATTTTTGTAAAGCTGTGCTACCTGGTTGTATGCTTCAATACGCATAACAGCATCTCCTTTCTTCTTCCCTGAATTTGTCTT
This sequence comes from uncultured Lachnospiraceae bacterium, assembly GCA_947630855.1. GTDB lineage: Bacteria > Bacillota > Clostridia > Lachnospirales > Lachnospiraceae > Roseburia_B. The sequence goes on along the minus strand of CANRJF010000041.1, from coordinate 3,288 downwards.
TTTAAGCTCACTTCTTTGCTTTCAAACTATTTATCGGTTATTTTTTCTTTTTCCTTAGCAGAATATTCTATTTTTTTCTCGTTCTTTATACATTTGTTCTTTTTATATGGTTGACATATATAGGCAGCCTATGTATAATCGTTATATAGACAGTCTATATAATAGTTGAAAGGAGGACTCTTATGGCTATTGACAAAAACCTGGTGCAGGGCAGTATGGGCCTTATGATTTTACGTCTTTTAGAAGAAAAAGACATGTATGGTTACCAGATGATTGAAACTCTTCGCAGTAAATCCAACAATGTATTCGAATTAAAAGCAGGTACTTTATATCCATTGCTGCACACTTTGGAAAATAAAGGATATCTTACCGCATATGAGGATACTTCTTCCGGCAAAATACGAAAATACTATCACCTTACTCCTTCCGGGAAAAAGCAGGTAAAGGAAAAGAAACAGGAATGGGAATTATACCAGACGGCTGTTACCAATGTTCTGAATTTTGCAGGAGGTGGAATTTGACATGACTTATGAGGAATATATGCGTACATTAGAAGAACAGGTTGTAAATAAGCGGGCAAAACATTTTATCCGCCAGGAATTTGAAAATCATATTGAGGAACAGGCTATGTATTATGAAACAGAAGGCATGGATAAGGAATCCGCACTAAAAGAGGCAGTACGGCAGATGGGCGACCCTGTGAAAACCGGACAGGAATTAAATAAAATACACCGTCCTAAATTTCCTGTCTGCCTCTTTGCCCTGGCTTTTACTTTAACAATTTCAGGAATCTGTATGCAGGGAATCATATTTTCCCATGGAAAAACAGGGCAGAATTTTATTAATGCCCATGATACCTGGATTCTTCTTCCTAATTATCTTATAAATACCATTTTATATAATAGTTTAGGACTTATTCTGATAATAGGGATATTATATTTTAACTACAATTATTTTGTTAAATATATTTTGGGGTTGTATGGAATGTATCTTTGTGCCATTATTGCCGGGCATTACCTCATTCGTTCTTATGGTATTTACTGGACTTACAACTATTTTTTATGGATGGTGTATCCACTGCTTTTTGCAGGACTTTTATATCGGTTCCGCAATAGGGGGATTAAGGGAATTTTTCTGTGTGAGTGCCTTACCCTGCTGGTTTTTTTTGTAAAAATCATGTTTCCCGGTATGGCAGTATTCAGCGGCGCTACAATGGAATCCTGGCTGGTAATTACCATTATTTTATTTTTGGCAGTATATAAGGAAATTTTTGGAACAAAAAATGTAAAATTATTTGCTGCTGCCTCTCTGATAGTTATTCCCCCTGTTTCATTTTTCCTGCTTTCCCTTTTGGGCAAATTTCCTGTATATTATATGAAACGCCTTACCGCCCTGCTTTCTTTTTTTTCTTCCGCAAATCCGGAAGGAGAAGCATTTTATCTGATAAACCATCTTAGGGAAAATATTAGCCAATACGCTTTTATAGGCGGTCATACCCTGCCGGACTATATTAATTTTACAGAACTGTATTCCAATTATATGGTAACTTCGGTTTTTTCCTGGTTTGGCATTATCCCGGGGCTTATCATCCTCACGCTTTTTGCACTTTTCTGCTTTCATGCTTTGAGAACTTCTTTACGGCAGAATAACCGCCTGGGCATGATGCTGGGAAGTGCCTGCAGTATCAGCATCTTAGTGCGCATTCTTGCCTATGTTCTAAGCAACTTTGGATTTGGACCTTACACTACCATCTCTATCCCATTTTTTACCTACGGACTTTTAAGCAGTTTGATAAATGCTGTTTTTGTAGGCATTATTATGTGCGTATACCGTAACAGCAGCATATTAAAAGAGGAGTGCTTCTAGCACTCCTCCCTGTCAGCCCATATATATCCGTATTGTCACGATAATCACAAAAATTCCCACTGCCAGACATAACAGGCTTAAAATTTTATTATTGTTCCGGTTCTGCCAGGACATCATAAACATTACAAGTCCCATTAAAGGTTCTACAACATAAAGTGCATTATCCCATATACCTGCCAGCTTTACAATTGACAAAATAATCACTACGGCAGATAACACTATTTGAGCAATAAATAGCACTTTATCTAATCTTGATTTATCTTTCCATTCCTGTACATTTCTCTGTCCCATTTTATCTCCTTAATACCAGAGGCAGCCGATTCATATCGCAGTTTATAACCAATTCCTCAGGAAAATCGGCTTCAACCAACACATTCAACGCTCTGTCAAATTTCCCGATTTCATAACAAATATGACTGTCTGAGCCAATTATTATATTTGTTTTATATTTTTTACAGAAATCCAACATTTCCAATATGTTTTCCCTGGCATTCTCTCTGTAATTTAAAGGATGCATGGAACTGTTATTTACTTCCAATGCGGTGTGATGTTCTGCCGCGGCTGCTGCAATCTCATCCATGTTTAAAGGAAACCGGGAGTCGTCCGGATGCCCGATTATTGTTACTTCAGGATTCTCAATGGCACCAAGAATTGCTTTTGTATTTCCTGCCTGACCCAGATTATCAATACAAGGCATATGCATACTGGCAATAATATAATCCAGCTTATCTATAAAAGAGGAGGCCACATCAATCTCTCCCTTTTCTCCATAGATATTTGCTTCAATTCCATTATAAATGAAAAGTCCATTTATTTCTTTTGGAATCACCTTAAAATTCATAAAATACATTTTATGAGCAGTACCTGGCATCCGTTCTGCATGTTCACTGGTTCCCAGAGCCTTTAAACCTGTTGCTGCCGCTTCCTCAATGTTTTCCTTTAATGTACTGTATGCATGTCCGCTGGCTATGGTATGAGTATGTAAATCAAATAATGGCTTCATTTTATCCCTCTTTCCTACATACATATATACAAATAATAGCGGAGAGTCTCTATTTTAAAGACTTCCCGCCATTTTCCACACATGAGACATCGGGGATTCGAACCCCGGACAACTTGATTAAAAGTCAAGTGCTCTACCACCTGAGCTAATATCCCATACTCAAATTTCTTTGAGAATGCCCAGTTCCGGAATCGAACCAGAGACACGAGGATTTTCAGTCCTCTGCTCTACCAACTGAGCTAACTGGGCAAAAGTTGCGGGGACAGGATTTGAACCTATGACCTTCGGGTTATGAGCCCGACGAGCTTCCAGACTGCTCCACCCCGCGTTATTAAATTTAAATGGGCAGAGGTGGATTCGAACCACCGAAGCAATTTGCAGCAGATTTACAGTCTGTCCCCTTTGGCCACTCGGGAATC
>CANRJF010000040.1 GCA_947630855.1 uncultured Lachnospiraceae bacterium | reverse complement strand
TCCATAGCCTGTCCTGCCCCCGCCGTGTTGTAAAGTGAAATCACAAAGGAATTTAATTCCCTGCCCCCCGGCACTCCTAAAAAGCTCTGGCCTGTAAAGACTTTGTTTTCATTATAAATTCCCACAATGGGAAAACGTCCCTCCGGTATCAGTTCTTTGTCCAATTCCGGCATATCCCCCGGGGCATATAACTCTACATGCACCTTTTCTCCCTGTTTTTCTATGTCTTTTAACAGAGACGCTAACTCTACACATTTCTCATTTGCCGTATCCACAATGGATATCAGCCATACATCCTGATTAAGTTTTGATAAAACATCCCGTAACTGATTTCTCATTTCCTCATCCAGAAGCCGGGATACTTCAGGAATACTGCTTAAGCCGCTCATAGCATACCTACCAAATCCAGACTGGGTTTTAGAGTTTCTGCCCCCGGCTGCCATTTTGCAGGGCATACCTCATCCCCGTGTTCCGCCACAAACTGAGCCGCCTGCAGCTTTCTAAGAAGTTCTGAAGCATTCCTTCCGATTCCCAGATTGTGAATTTCATAGGCCTGTATCAATCCTTCCGCATCCACAATAAAAGTTCCCCGAAGGGCCTGTCCTTCATCTTCAAGCAGCACTCCAAACTGTCGGGATAAATTCCATGCCGCATCCGACAACATGGGATACCTGATTTTCTTAATGGTATCCGAGGCGTCCGCCCATGCCTTATGAACAAAATGGCTGTCTGTGGATACGGAATATATCTCACAGTTTAATTTTTGGAATTCTTCATAATAGTCTGCCAAATCCCCCAATTCCGTGGGGCACACAAAGGTAAAATCCGCAGGATAAAAAAAGAAAATATTCCATTTCCCCAAAAGGTTTTTCTCTGTTATCTCCGTAAATTCCCCATTGTAATAGGCCTGTACACAAAAGGGTTCCACTTTCTTTCCGATAAAATGTCCCATACAAATACCTCGCTTTCTTTATACGTGATTCTATTTTAAAATCTGTGGGAAAACTCTTCAAGACTTATTTTTCAAAGAGCTGTATTTTTGTTTGTACAATTTTCATTAACTGTCAAAATTTCCCGGTTTTACAGGGTTTCCCACATTTTCTCTCATTGTAATTTACCCATCCACAGGATATAATAAAAGTGGCACAAAAAAGTGACCAAATCATATTGATTAGTAAACAGGAGGGATTGATATGGCAGATAAGAAATTAGGCATTGACAACATGAACGGGGATACCAATAATGATGACAAAAGCTGCGGATTAAACGACATGAACTGCAACGGCAGCGAGGAATCATCCCATGGCTTAAACAACATGAACGGCGCAACAAAAGACGAAGATAAAACCTGTGGATTAAACGACATGAACTGTGTACAATAACAAAGACGGCGCATTAATCATAGGAAACGAATTCATTCGTTTCCTATTGCGCCCCTCTTTATTTCATATTATGCCGGTAACAAATCTCCGAAATTTTTACGGAAATAAACTGTAATACCAGGCTGATTCCCAAAACTGCCAGAATCACACCGGAGGATAGCGAAAAATTAATATTTCCATATTCCAACTCAAAACTTACAGAGCTTCCCACTATCATCATAACTGCAACAGAAAAAAATGTGAGAAATATCCTCATTTTTTCCACTCCCAGCCAGAACATAACCGGCATATTCACCGCAACCACAATTAATGCGCTGCACACAAGAATAACATATCCCCGCCAGCCATCCTGCAAAGAGAAGGGAAGAATCCTTAAGGCAGAATAGAGATACTGGATTATCACTCCTAAGATGGCGGAGCCGCCTATTAAGAGATACCCGAATATATATTTGCTTGCCACCACTTCCTTTGAGGTGTAAGGCATCACCCTTGCCAGTTTATCCCATCCGCTTCTCTCATCATAGGCAAACACTGTTACAGGCACCAGCGAGCCTAAAAATATGCTGTACCAGAACATACTGGGAATTAACAGAAACACCAGCATCATTACAAAATAAATTTTTGTCTGTTTCTGTATAGTCAGCCAATCCTTCAACAATAATCCTTTCATTATGCTCCCTCCTTTGCCATATATAAAATAATATCCTCGATTCCTGCCCGCTCTACTTCAAAGCCTTTTGGCATTAAATCCCTCTTTACCAGCATTTCCCTGGAATAACCATTGTCCCTGACTCCGATTACCGCCTCCTTTGGAATATCCTCTGCCTCTTTCATTCCCACATGGAGAATACCGTAAATTTCATGAAGCATATCTTTTTCCTCGCAGAACTTAAGCGTTCCCCTGTGGAGAAATGCCACATAGTCGCATATTTTTTCCAAATCACTGATAATATGGGAGGATATCAGCACCGAATGGTCTTCCTCCCTTGTAAATTCATTAAAAAGGTCTAAAAGCTCCTCCCTGGCTATGGGGTCTAAACCGCTGGTAGCCTCATCCAATATCAGAAGTTTCGGATTATGGGAAAGGGCTGCCGCGATGGAAAGTTTCATTTTCATCCCTTTGGAATAATCCTTAAATTTCTTCTTTTTATCGATGTGAAATTTTTCCACATAGGCAAAAAACTCTTCTTCCTTCCAGTTTTTGTAGGTACGTTTCATAATGGAATTTACATTCACCGCATTTAAAACTTCCGGGAAATAAGGTTCATCCAAAACAACTCCCACTTCTTCTTTCACCTGTAAAAAATCCGTGGATTCATTGTCCACCCCAAGAATTTTAATGTCTCCTTCTTCTTTTTTAACTGCGTGCATCAAAAGTTCAATGGCGGTAGTTTTTCCCGCTCCGTTCTCCCCCACAAGGCCCATAATGCACCCCATGGGTAAAACTAAATTAAGGTCATTCATGGCAAAAGCGCCATACGTTTTTTTAACATGGTTCATTTCAATTGCATACATATCCATACCCTCTTTTTTCATATTTTATAAAGAAAACCTAAAACCACATGTCATTCTTCCGATTCCAGAAGACGGAACATCTCAATTAATGTTTCGCCGGTAATCCCGCAGGATTTTGCCAGTTTTCTGATTTCGTTCATATGAACCTCAATTTTCTTTAAATTTTCTTCCCGTATCAGTTCCCGGTTGGTTCCCGCCACAAAGCAGCCCTTCCCTGCCACAGTGTTTACAAAGCCGTCCCGCTCTAACTCATCATAGGCGCGTTTCGTAGTGATTACACTGATTCTAAGGTCCTTGGCCAGCCCCCGTATGGAAGGAAGCATATCCCCCTCCGATAAGACCCCTGTTAAAATCATGTCTTTTATCTGGACATAAATCTGTTCGTAAATGGGCCGTTCACTGGAATTTTTAATAATGATTTCCAAGTTCTTACCTCCTATACTGTTAATATTTAGTATATACAGTAAGAACGCTTTTGTCAACATCTTTTTAAGACTGCTCCTGATTTTGCAGATTCATCCGCCAGATTTCATAAATCAACAGTGCGGAGATGGGCCCAAGGAGAACGCCCGGGCCGCCGTACACCTGAATACCGATATAGAGGCTTGCAAGCACAAACAAAGGCGGCACTCCCAATGTTTTTCCCACCAGTCTTGGCTCTAAGAACTGCCGTATGCAGGTACATATAAGGTAGATAAGAAACTTCCCTGCCCCGGACATATAGTTTCCCATAAGCAAATCAATTAACGTCCAGGGTACAAGAATCGTGCCTGTCCCAAGGAAGGGCAGGGCATCAAAAAGACCGATGCCTATTCCCACTCCCAGGGCACAGGGAGTTTGGGTAAGATACATTCCCACAATACACACGAAAGTTATGATTCCCATAATCGTAAGCTGCGCTTTGATGTATGCCCCAAAGGCTTCTTTCATATGCCGCAGAATCTCAAAGGCCTGCTGTCCTGCCCAGGTTTTCCCAAACATCCCCACTACCTGTTCATATTCATGGAAAATCAGGAATGTGGCAACGAAAGCCACCAGGGCTTTTGCAAAAAAGGACAAAAGACACGCCCCCGCCTCCCTGGAGATTTTTAATGCGCCGTTTGACATCTCCCCTGCTATATCCTCAATCTTCCTTCCTACTTCCTGTGCGTCAAACCCGCTGAATGCCTCCACTTTTTTACAGCAGTCCCCCGTAAATGTATGAAATTGTTCCAGTATATAGTTAAAATTGCGGATACAGCCGCTTCCCATCCGGTAGCAAAGATATAAAATCACTGCACACACCGCCCCAAGTGCCAGCAGAAACATAAGATAAACCAGATTTCTTGCCAGAGCACGTCTTCCCCCGCACAACTTTTCCATCCTTTTAGCGGGGGGAATAAGGAATCTTGAGAGTACCAGGGCAATAAAAAAGGGCAGTACCATGGGAAAGATATATTTCATTCCCAGGTATACTGCCCCAACAAGCAATAACAGTTTTAAAATTTTACTTCCCATATTTTTTCTTCCATCTCTATTTTTTTATGGGAAAATTATATGTAATTTTGCTTCTTTTATCCTCTGGTAAAAAATTTGTCAAAAATTGGATTAAAAGGCTTTGTGGAAAACTCCATTTTCTCCATAGTATAGGGGTGGGCAAAAACAATACGGGCAGAACAAAGTGCCACATGGTTCTTTCCCGCCGCCGCCTCGGCCTCCCCCCTGCCGTACTTTCTGTCTCCCACCAAAGGATAACCTGCATGGCTTAACTGAACGCGAATCTGATGATGCCTGCCTGTTTCAAGTTTTACTTTTGCCAAGGCACACCGCTCAATCTGTTCCAAAAAGACATAGGATAATTCTGCACGTTTTGCTCCCGGAGTCCTTTCCTCCGTCACGAAAGAACAGTTGTTTTTTCCGTCCCGCAGAAGATAATCCACAAGACGGTAATGCTCCCCTGTGTGTACCTGTACCCCTTCCGGCAGATAGACCACCGCATAATAGTATTTTTCCGTGCGCCTCTCTGCCACCTGGCGGCTGATTTCTGCCGCTGCCTTACTTGTTTTGGCAAAAACGCAGACCCCTTCTACCGGCTGGTCTAACCTGTGGACAATTCCGATGTAAGGCGCCTCCCCCTTTTTCACCCGATAATTTTTAAGAAGGCTTACCATATCTTTCTGTCCGGCTTTTGCGGTCTGCATGGGAATACCGCTTTCTTTATGCACCACGAGAATGGCTTCATCCTCATAAATTACATGAAACATAGAATTTTATCCCTTCTTTTCTTTTACACCTTAAACCGATACCCTACCCCCCAAATTGTCTCAATATACTGGGGCTTGGAAGAATTAAGCTCAATCTTCTCCCGGATTTTCTTAATATGCACCGTAACCGTGGCAATATCCCCCACAGACTCCATCTCCCAAATCTCCCGGAACAAATCTTCCTTGGTAAACACCCGGTTGGGATTCTCCGCCAAAAAAGCCAGCAAATCAAATTCCTTACTGGTAAAAGGCGTTTCTTCCTCATGCACCCAAACACGGCGGGCTGTCTTATCGATTTTAAGCCCCCTGATTTCAATTATATCATTTTCAGGCTGGCTGCTTCCAATGAGCCTTTCATACCTTGCCAAATGGGCTTTAACCCTTGCCACCAGTTCACTGGGAGAAAAAGGTTTTGTAATATAGTCATCTGCCCCAAGCCCCAATCCCCGAATCTTGTCAATGTCCTCCTTCTTGGCTGACACTAAAAGAATAGGCGTATTCTTAGTCTCACGGATTTTTTTGCAGATTTCAAATCCATCTATCCCAGGCAACATTAAATCAAGAATAAATAAATCAAATTCTTCCTTTAAAGCCCTGATCAATCCCACATCACCCTGGCTTTCAATCTCCACCTGGAAATCACTTAATTCCAGATAATCTTTTTCCAGCTCCGCAATAGCTACTTCATCCTCAATAATCAAAATTTTACTCATTCCTGATAACCTCCTGATATTTCCGAATAACAAAATACATGACCGTGCCAACCGATTCCTTGCTGGTAGCCCATATTTTGCCTCCATGGTCTTCTATAATCTTTTTTACAATAGACAATCCTATGCCGCTGCCGCCCGTAGCGGAATTTCGTGATGCATCTGCCCGGAAAAAACGTTCAAAAATATAAGGCAAATCCTTATTGGCAATTCCTCTTCCGTTATCTTCAATTTCCACCTGGATAAAATCTCCCACATCCTTTATCCTGATATTAATCTGCCCTTTCTGGTCTTTCATGTATTTTACCGAATTTCCAATAATATTATTTATCACCCGCCGTAACTGCTCCGGGTCTGCTATAATCATCACATCATTGTCCACATAATTAAAATAGGTAACTCCTATATTTTTGGATTCCAAATCCATGCCCACTTCCTCAATGCAGTCATTAAAATATTCTGACACATTCAGTTTACTGAAATTGTAAGGAATGCGGTTGGTGTCTATTTTTGAATATAAAGTCAATTCATTCAGCAATGCGTCCATTTCATTGGCCTTATTATTAATAGTCCGCAAATATTTTTCCCGCTTTTGGGGCGTATCCGCCACACCGTCCAGCAGGCCTTCCGCATATCCCTTTACCGCGGTAATGGGAGTTTTTAAATCATGGGCTATATTGCTGATTAACTCCTTATTCTCCCGTTCGCTTGCCATCTGCTGTTCGGCGGATTCTTTCAAACGCTTTCTCATTTCTTCAAAACTTGCACATAATTCGCTAATCTCATCATGTCCCTCCGCTTTAATGGTAAAATCCAGATTTCCCTGCTGGATATTCACCGTTGCCGCCTCCAGCTTTTTTAACGGCCGGATAATCCCTCCGTAAATCCAGATAATGAGCATACCTGCCGTACACAGTAAAATCAGTAATATGGAAATGGAGATATCGAAAATCAGGTTTTTTATCTCAGGCAGAAGTTCATATGCCGTAGTGACAATAAAGGCGCTGCCCTCCTCCCCGTCTGAAAACAGAAAATCTATCTGCTTGATAAATGCCTGTTCTTCTCCGTCCATATACATGCCCGAATCTGAATCCCATTCATTTTCACCATAATCAGGCAGGCTGGAAGCATCCAGAAAAGAATGTTCCTTACCCGCATAAATAATCTTATCGGCTTTCCGCACAATAAGGTAGGAATACTTGTTTTGTAAATCCTGATTTAATTTTGTCAGATAATCCAGGTTCTCCAGTCTTTCAGGATAACCGTCGGCAATTCCCGCCAGCCTGTCGTAATCTTTTATGGTGTACCGGTTTAATAGCTGGACGGAATTTGTAAGATAACTGAAATCCGAAGCGTCAAGCCCATATGTCTGCTCCAGCGCCCTGATTTGGACTTTCTGAAATCCTATAATTGTAACCACCGCCAATACAATCGGCACAAACATAATAATACAAAATGAAATTGTCAGTCTTGTCTTTAATTTCATATCTGCTTCCTTTACAAAAAAAATCGCAGGGACAACTTTTGCCCCTACGACTCATTATAGCATGAAAAAATCAGAACAATATTAAAAAACAAAAATATTTTCTAAATTTTTCATAAACAGTATTATAAATATTTCTTTAAATCCTCCACTTTATCAAGCGCTTCCCAGGGAAGATTTAAATCATCCCTTCCAAAATGTCCGTAGGATGCCGTCTGTTTGTAAATCGGCCTTCTCAAATCCAGCATCTTAATAATTCCCGCCGGACGCAGATCGAAATTCTCACGGATAATCTCTACCAGCTTTGCCTCGGATAACTTTCCTGTGCCGAAAGTTTCCACCATAATGGAATTTGGCTGAGCCACGCCAATGGCATAGGCAAGCTGGATTTCACATTTCTCCGCCAGTCCGGCAGCCACAATATTTTTTGCAACATAACGTGCGGCATATGCTGCGGAACGGTCTACTTTCGTGCAGTCTTTGCCGGAAAATGCTCCGCCGCCATGGCGCGCAACTCCGCCGTAGGTATCCACGATAATCTTACGTCCCGTAAGACCCGCATCACCCTGAGGGCCGCCAATTACAAAACGTCCCGTAGGATTAATATAATATTTTGTATCCCCGTCTAACAATTCCTTAGGCAAAACAGGGTCCAAAACGTATTTTTTGATATCCGTATGTATCTGTTCCTGTGTAACTTTTTCATCATGCTGGGTGGAAATAACCACTGCCTCCAGACGGGCAGGCTTGCCGTTTTCATCATATTCAATGCTCACCTGTGATTTTCCGTCCGGCCTTAAATATGTCAAAGTGCCGTCTTTTCTCACTTTTGTAAGCTGTTTGGTAAGTTTGTGGGCCAAAGAGATGGAATAAGGCATATATTCCTCTGTCTCATTGGTGGAATAGCCAAACATCATTCCCTGGTCTCCTGCGCCGATGGCTTCAATCTGGGCATCTGTCATGGTGTTCTCCCTGGCTTCCAGTGCCTTGTCTACACCCATGGCAATATCCGGTGACTGCTTGTCCACAGCTACCATAACGGCACATGTATTTCCGTCAAAACCTTTCTCGGAACTGTCATAGCCTATCTCCACAATGGTTTTTCTTGCAATCCCGGAGAAATCAAGATTTGCCTTTGTGGTAATCTCGCCTGTAATCAGCACATACCCTGTACATGTTGCTGTCTCACAGGCAACACGGCTCATAGGGTCCTGTTCCATGCAGGCATCTAATACCGCGTCAGAAATAGCATCACAGATTTTATCAGGATGGCCTTCGGTAACAGATTCTGAAGTAAATAATCTTTTTTCCATTTGTAATCTCCTTTCAAAATAAAAAATCCGCTTATTTCAAATAAGCGGATTAGATTCTCATTGCCATACAATCAAATCCTCTTATTGCTCGATTTACTCGCTCAGGTTGGCACCTTCCAATACGTGGGGTTGCCGTGACTTCACAGATCCTATGTATCTCCATCACTCTGAATAAGAGAAAACTGTATTTTTAATTGTGTTATCTTTATCAAGACAATAAGTTACTCTATTTTCGCGCCTTTGTCAAGTGTATTTTCTATTTTTTAAATTTTTTTTATTATTTTCGTCAAGTTTTCATTGCTACTTTCGTAAATATGTTTTATAATTAACATATATGATTAGTTGTCTTGCGTTCTGATTTAATCGACAGCTAAGGAGGAGTATTATAATGCGTGTTGTTAAAACAGTACAATTAGAAGAAGGAATGATAGCTGCTGCTCCTGTGAAAACAAAACACGGGCAGTTAGTTGTAGATGCAGGTATGCCCCTGACGGACCAGTTAATTGCCCGCATTAGTTTTTATGGAATTGACAATATCCGGGTTGAAGGTGATGACCCTTCCGATTCCCAGGGCACAGAGGATTCAAATGCTGCCGGGGAAGCCGCCGCAGAACCTGCGCCGGTTCCAAAAGGGAACGTTCAGGCGCCTACATATTCCCAGAGAATCAAAGGCTCAAAGACTTTCCAGCGTTTTCAGTTTGACTATACAAAATCCACCGCTGATTTAAAAGCACATCTTGCACCTATTATCAACAAAGAGGGTACATTTGACAAAAACGCCGTGTTTCAGACAGCCCAGCCCTTGATAAATGAAATCCACACCCCCATCGAAATGTTTGATATGCTTCACAACCTGCGTCTGGTAGACGACAGTATTTATGCCCATTCTATGAATGTGGCGCTGATTGCCGGAATTCTTGCTAAATGGTTAAAATTACCTAAGGATGAGGCAGACCTTTTAGTATTGGCAGGTTTGCTCCATGATGTAGGCAAAGCGAAAATTCCCCCTGAAATTTTAAACAAGCCCGGCAAATATACGGACGAAGAGTTTGCGCTGGTAAAAAGCCACCCCACTCTAAGTTATGAAATGTTAGAGGCTATTCCTGATGACGTGCTTGACCGCCGGGTAAAATTAGCGGCATTACAGCACCACGAGAGATGTGACGGAAGCGGTTATCCCAACAAATTAAAAGGCACTGAAATTGACGATTTTGCCATTATTATTGCCATTGCCGATGTGTATGATGCAATGACTGCGGCACGTTCCTACCGGGCTCCTTTATGTCCCTTCCAGGTAATTGCTGCTTTTGAGAAAGAAGGCATACAAAAATATCATCCAAAATATATTCTTACATTTTTGGAGCGTATCGCCAATACATACCAGAATAACAGGATTCTTTTAAACGACGGCAGGGCAGGAGATATAGTACTTCTCAATAAACAGGCTTATTCCCGCCCCATAGTCAAATTAAATAACGGCACATGCATTGATTTGTCCCGTACACCTGAATTAAGCATTCAATCCATATTATAAAAAAAGATTTATCGGCTCTGTCCATAAAAAAAGAAGGTTCTTTGAACCTTCTTTTTTTATGATCTTTATTCTAGGATACTTTTAAAGTGAATTTCTGAATTTCTTTTTCCGTAGCCACCTTCTCAATCTGGGCTCCAAGAGACGCTAATTTTAAATGGAAATTCTCATATCCCCGCTCAATATAATAAATATCATCCACTATGGTAATTCCTTCCGCAGCCAATCCTGCAATTACCAGGGCGGCTCCCGCCCGTAAATCCGGGGCGCTGACTCTCGCACCCGTATACTTTTCAATACCCGTAATAATGGCAATATTGCTTTCCACCTTAATATTTGCCCCCATACGGCTTAATTCATCCACATATTTAAAACGGTTTTCAAATATACTTTCAGTAATGGTACTGGTTCCCTCTGAAATCGCCAGGATTACAGACATCTGAGGCTGCATATCCGTAGGAAATCCGGGATAGGGAAGAGTTGTTACCTGGGTATGATGCAGGGGCTTTGACGCCACTACACGCACTGCATCATCCAATTCCTCTATCTCACATCCTACTTCCAGCAATTTTGCCGTAGTTGCTTCCAAATGCTTGGGAATCACATTTTTCACGGTTATATCCCCTCTGGTTGCCGCTGCCGCAAACATAAATGTTCCTGCTTCAATCTGGTCAGGAATAATAAAATAATCTGTCTTGTGCAGTTTTTCCACCCCGGAAATACGGATTACATCTGTACCTGCACCGCGGATATTGGCGCCCATACTGTTTAAACAGTTGGCAACATCCACCACATGGGGCTCTTTTGCCGCATTCTCAATGGTCGTCTTGCCCTCCGCCATAGCTGCCGTCATCATAATATTAATGGTTGCCCCGACAGAAACTTTGTCCAGATAAATATGGGTTCCCTTTAATGTTTCAGCAGAGGCGGAAATCAAGCCATGATGAATATCCACATTTGCCCCCAGTGCACGGAACCCCTTCAAATGCAAATCAATGGGCCTGCTGCCAATATCACATCCCCCGGGAAGGGCAACTTCCGCCTTTTTGTATTTTCCCAGCAAAGCTCCCAAAAGATAGTAGGAAGCCCGGATTTTCTTTATATATTCGTAAGCCACCGTTAAATTGCTAATCATAGACCCGTTAATCTTAACAGTATGGCTGTCAACCCTGTCTACCACACCGCCAATGCCTTCAATGGCATCCAGCATCACATTTATATCCCGCACATCGGGAAGATTCTCTATTGTAACGGTCTCATCCGTCATAATTGCTGTCGCCAAAATAGCAAGCGCCGCATTCTTGGCTCCTCCTATTTCCACTTCACCAACCAGAGGATTACCACCTTTGATAATATACTGATCCATATCGCACCTCTATGCTAAACTAAAGAATTCCACATACAAACAATAATTATAGTAACTATATCATTCCTTTGTCAAGAAATTTCTGTATATGTAATAAGTGTAATAATTTGGTAATAAAATACTGGATTATCATTAGTATAGCACATCTACTGTACATAGTCCAATATAAACTCACATTCTCCCTTCCCCATGTCTTTGACCTCCGCTTCTTTGCAAACAGGCAATGCACATTCACCTGCCTTCGTTACCTATATTGTATTCTGTTTTTTATCTTTTGTTACCCTGCTTCATTTACCATAAACAGTATCTGCAAAATAAAGCGTGGGAATACCTGTCTTTTATTGGTAGTTTTTTTCTTCCGGCATCCGCTGGGTGGCTGTGAACTGGCTGTTATAAAGTTTTGCATAAAATCCGTTTTGTCTTAAAAGTTCCTCATGGTTCCCCTGCTCTAAGATATGCCCGTCTTTCATAACAAGTATGGCGTCCGCCTCTTTTATAGTGGACAGACGGTGGGCGACAATAAAGCTGGTACGCCCTTCCATCATTTTTGCAAATGCATTCTGAATCTTAAGTTCCGTTCTGGTGTCAATGGAAGATGTTGCCTCATCTAATATAAGCATTGGAGGCAGTGACAGCATAACCCTGGCAATGCACAAAAGCTGTTTCTGCCCCTGGGAAAGCCCGCCTCCGTCCTCTGTAATCCAGGTATCATACCCTTTCGGAAGCCTTTTAATAAAACTGTGGGCATGGGATGCTTTTGCCGCCTGAATCACATCTTCTCTGGTGGCATGGGATACTCCCATTTTAATATTATCCAATATGGTTCCCTCCCTAAGCCATGTCTCCTGCAAAACCATGCCATAGGAAGTGCGCAGGCTCCCTCTTGTTATATGCCGAATGTCCTCACAATCCACCGTAATTGCCCCGCCGTCCACATCATAAAAACGCATAAGCAAATTGATTAAAGTGGTTTTTCCGCAGCCGGTAGGCCCTACAATGGCAATGCGCTGTCCCGGCAGCACTTTCAAATTAAAATCCTTTATCAGGTTCTGCTCTTTTGTATAAGAAAAATCCACATGTTCCAACGTCACATTTCCCCGGACATCATGTAGCACTGCCGCATCTTTATCCTCCGGCACCTGGGGTTCTTCCTCAATTAAATCCAATATTCTCCCGGCACAGGCAAGGGCATTCTGCAACTCTGTCACCACCCCGGAAATCTCATTAAAAGGCTTTGTATACTGATTCGCATAACTTAAAAAGCTGGCAAGCTGCCCCACGCTAATCTGCCCCATTACCGCTGAAACTGCCCCGAAAATCCCCACGCCGGTGTATACAAGGCTGTTGACAAACCGGGTACACGGATTTGTAAGGGAAGAAAAAAATGTTGCCTCCAGAGAATACTTTTGAAGACGTCCGTTTATCTCGTCAAAACGCCCTAAAACCTGTTCCTCCCGGCCAAATGCCTGTACCACTTTCTGGTTGGCAACCATCTCCTCCACCAGAGCCGTCTGCTCCCCTCTTGTTTCCGACTGGCGTTTAAACATGGTAAAAGTCCTTTTGGCAATAAAACTTGCCACAAACAGGGATACCGGAGTAATACAGATTACCACCAGGGCAATTTTATAATGAATACTCACCATAAAACACAATGTTCCCAGAATCGTAATGATTCCCGTAAAAAACTGGGTAAATCCCATTAAAAGCCCGTCAGCCACCTGGTCCGCATCTGCAATTACCCTGCTTACCAGCTCCCCGTAAGAATGGGCATCCAGATATTTTAAGGGAAGAATCTCTATTTTTGCAAATGCGTCCATACGCATGTCCCGCACAATCTGGTAAGTAATCCTGTTATTGCACACGTTCATTAACCACTGGGCCGCCGCCGTAATGCAGACTACAATGAGCATTGTTTTTATAATAGAGAATATTCCCTGAAAATCCACCTGCCCCGCCGCCACAATACAGTCAATAGCACGTCCTGTTAAAATAGGCACGTACAAAGTCAATATGGCAGATATGGCGGCAAATAAAAGGGACGCCATAATAAGCCATGTATATTTGCGGATATAACGCATCAGTTTTTTTAATGTTCCTGATTGTTTTTTATTCTTAGCCATGGACATTTTCCCCCTTTTGTTTTTCCTCCGGGAACTGGGAATAATAAATTTCCTGATAAACCTCGCAATTGTCAAGGAGTTCTTCATGTTTACCCACTGCCGCCAGTTCTCCGTCCTCCAAAACAAGAATTTTATCTGCATACCGGATGGAAGATGCCCTTTGGGACACGATAAATACCGTAGGCGTTTCCTTAAGCCCGGCAATTGCCTGACGGAGAGCCGCGTCTGTGGCAAAATCCAGAGCAGATGCACTGTCATCTAAAATCAGGATTTCCGGTTTTCTTACTAAAGCCCTTGCAATGGTAAGCCTCTGTTTCTGCCCGCCGGAAAAATTCTTTCCTCCCTGGCTGACCACGGCATCCAGCCCTCCCTCTTTTTTCTCAACTACTTCCAAAGCCTGTGCCGTTTTCAGGGCTTCCATTAATTCCTCCTCCGTGGCATTCTCTTTGCCCCAGCAGAGATTTTCCCGTATGGTTCCCTGAAACAATACTGCTTTTTGCATGACAATGCCTATTTTGTCCCGCAGTTCCTCTTTGGAATAGTCGGAAAGTTCTCTCCCTGCAATGCGGATGGAGCCGGCGGTATAGGGATAAAAACCGGGAATTAAATGAACCAGAGAAGTCTTTCCCGAACCGGTTCCTCCGATAACGCCTATGGTTTCTCCCTTTTTTGCAGTAAAGCTGATATCCGTTAAGGACTCCCCCCCTGCGCCCTGGTAAGTAAGCCCCACATGGGAAAATACCACCATCTCATCATCGCTTTTTTCTGTGGCATCCACCGCAGCAGGATATACATCCGCCTCACCTTCCGGCACCTCCAGAACGCTCTGTATTCTGTTCCCACAGGCTATGGCTTTTGTAACGGTGATAATCAGGTTTGCCAGTTTAATCAGTTCCACAAGAATCTGTCCCATATAATTTACCAGCGCCACAACTTCTCCCTGGGTAATCACCCCCACGTCTACTCTCAGCGCCCCTTTATAAATCAGGTATGCTGTGGCAGCATTAATCATAACGTAAGTAACCGGATTCAACATGCCCGAAATTTTCCCCACAAACATCTGCATATGGGTAAGTTCCTCCGTGCGTTTGCAAAACCGCTCCCGTTCCTGGCTTTCCAAATGGAAAGCGCGGATTACCCGGACTCCGGTAAGATTTTCCCTGACGCTTTGGGTTACTGCGTCCAGCCCTCCCTGTACCTTTTTATACAGCGGTATACTTACTGCCATCACTCCAAATACCACAATGGATAAAAGAGGAATAATCACCACAAAAATAACAGCCGAGGGCACATCTATGGTAAATGCCATAATCATGGCGCCAAACACAATAAAAGGAGACCTTAAAAACAAGCGCAGCACCATATTTACCCCGGACTGGGCCTGGTTTATATCACTTGTCATTCTGGTAATTAAGGTGGAGTCCCCTAATTTATCCTGATTGGAAAAAGAAAGCCTCTGGATATGGGCAAACAATGCATGTCTTACTGCCGTGCCAAACCCGGCTGCCGCTTTTGCGGAAAAATACTGGGCGGTCACCGCGGAAATAAGCCCAACAACTCCCAGAAGCACCATAATCAAACACATTTTTATAATATAGGAAATATCACCCCTGGCAATTCCCACATCAATCACAGACGCCATAACAAGAGGCACTAAAAGTTCAAATATGGCTTCTAACATCTTAAATAACGGCGCTAACACACATTCTTTTTTGTAGTTTTTTAAATAGATTAAAAGATTTTTCATATTCTCCTCCTAATCCCTCCAAAGCTTAGAAATGCTGCAACGAGATTGCCTCATTGCAGCATTTTTTTACTCTGCCTCTGTTTCACTGATATTTTCCGTACTCTCTGTGGCTGCTTCTTCGGTATCTTCTGTGCTTGCCGGCTGCTTAAATAAATCTTCAAAAACAACTTTCTCCCACTGTTCTTCATTTATCTCCCATTTTGCTTCATCCCTCCAACCGGACAAAACATCCTGGTAGTGGTCTTCCTGCTTCTGGGAAATCAATTCCTCTTTCTTTTTGGCTGTGGCTTCCTCATCATTCTCACGGTCTAAACGCACCACATAGTAACCGTTGTCTGTTTCAATAACCTGGGAAATTTCCCCTTCCTTAAGCTTATCCGCCGCCTCTAAAACATCCGTGTTTAAAGGAGCATCCGTATCATCCTTAGAACCGTATGTGTCCGTGCTGACCGTATAGCCTGCATCCGTAACGGCAGTATCAAAATCTTCTGCCCCGGCAATCTCCTGGGCCTTCCTCTTTAATTCTGTCTTCTCTTCATCTGTATATGCCACATTCTCGGAAGTTTCCTCGTCATAATGGGCACTGGTGTCTATTGCCACATAGCTGATTTTTCTCTGTACCGCTTCCTCCTCTGTAACTTCCACTTCTGCCTCTTCTTTAATGGCTTCATGCATCTTGTTCTGGATGGTATAAAGCCTTAAAACCTCTATAACATCCTCTCTGTTCTGTGCTCCTATCTGCTTGATTGCATCTTTGGAATTAGCGGCAATGAAATCATCCGCCGCTTTTGCCATGGCGTCTTCCTCTTCCTTGGAGATTTCCACATTATAATCTGCCATATGTTTTTTCATTAAATACATGTTTTCCAAACTCTCTGCCGCCTCTGTTTTAACATCCTGCTGTAAGGTATTGCCGTTGCCGTAAAGATCCTGGCTCCACATATCCTCTCCGAATGAGGGCATAAAGAAGACATCATACGTTGCCTGCTGGTATTTTGTATAAAAATTGGCAACTCCCATGGTAATGGTTGTATCATCTAAAGTGGCAAAAACAGCTTCTGAATCAATAGTATTGCCGCATCCGTTAAATGTTATTCCTGCTAAGACAGCCGCTGCGATAAGCACTGCTGTAACTTTTCTGTTTTTCATATGTTCCTCCTAAAAATCTCCGGTAATCCGGTCGCTCGTTCCATTATAGTGCTTTTTTCGTTATGCCGCAAGATTTTTCACACTTTTTTTGCAATGATTCTTCCTTATTATACTCCTTTACATTACTCCTGCAGCAGGGCACAATCATTAAGCACCTGCTCCACCACCTGAACCGGGCTCTCCGTCTGCTTTGAGTTCATTTTCAGATTATAAATAAAAACGGGCAGTTTTTTATCTGCAATAAACTTCATTTTCCCATGGTAAAGCGCCACAAAATCGGAAATCTTTGCCGGATTTATCTTTGCCCTCTCAAACAGGACAAACCGAATTTCGTCCCCTTTCTGCGCCACCTCCGTAAAATAACCTTTGTGGGCTTTTGCCTTATACCCTGCAATCATGAGAAGGTTTTCCACCGGTTTTGGCAAATCCCCAAACCGGTCAATTAATTCTTCCAGCATTTCCTGCCCTTCCTCCTCATTTTCAATACCTGCAATCCGCTTGTAGATATCTAACTTCTGCCCTTCATCCCGAATGTAAGCCGGAGGAATAAACGCATCAATATCCAAATCAATGGACGTTTCAAAGCCCTCCTCCACGGCAATTCCTTTTGCCTGTTTCACCGCTTCATTCAACATTTTGCAATAAAGGTCATATCCCACGGCTTCCATATGGCCATGCTGGCTTACTCCTAACAGATTTCCAGCCCCCCGGATTTCCAAATCCCGCATGGCAATCTTAAAGCCGCTGCCCAATTCCGTATATTCCTTAATGGCAGCCAGACGCTTTTCCGCCACCTCTTTTAACATTTTATCCCGCTTATACATAAGAAATGCATAGGCAGTACGGCTGCTTCTTCCCACACGTCCCCTAAGCTGATACAACTGAGACAATCCCATGTTATCCGCATCATGTATAATAATAGTATTTACATTGGAAATATCTAATCCTGTTTCAATAATTGTGGTACTTATGAGAACATCAATGTCTCCGTTGATAAACTGGTACATAATATTTTCCAGTTCTTTCTCTTTCATCTGTCCGTGGGCAAACTGAACCGTTGCATCCGGGACCAGGGAAGCAACTTTTGCCGCCACATCCTCAATCTGATTCACCCTGTTAAAGACATAATAAACCTGGCCATCCCTGGCTAATTCCCGGACAATGGCTTCCCTTACCATCTCTTCGTTGTACTCCATCACATAAGTCTGAATGGGCAGACGGTCCATGGGCGGCTCTTCCAGAACACTCATATCCCGAATCCCGATTAAGCTCATATGAAGCGTTCTGGGAATAGGCGTTGCGGTCAGTGTCAGCACATCCACATTATTTTTCATCTGTTTTATCTTCTCTTTGTGGGTCACGCCAAACCTCTGTTCCTCATCAATAATCAAAAGTCCCAAATCTTTAAACATCACATCTTTGGAAAGCAGCCGGTGCGTGCCGATAACAATATCCGCCATGCCCCGTTTTAACTCCTCAATGGTCTTTTTCTGCTCTGCCGAAGTACGGAATCGGCACAAAAGCTCCACTGTCACCGGAAAATCCTTCATTCTCTGGGCAAAAGTATTATAATGCTGCTGGGCAAGAATTGTGGTAGGAACAAGATAAGCCACCTGCTTTCCCTCCTGCACGGCTTTAAATGCCGCCCGGATGGCAATTTCCGTCTTGCCGTAACCCACATCCCCGCAAATCAGCCGGTCCATAATTTTTTTGCTCTCCATGTCCCGCTTGGTAGCCTCAATTGCCGCCTCCTGGTCTAAAGTTTCCTCATAGGGGAACATTTCTTCAAATTCCTTCTGCCAGACGGTATCGGGGCCGTATACATATCCCTGGTTCTGCTGCCGTTTTGCATAAAGCTCCACTAAGTCTTTTGCAATTTCCTCCACCGCTCCCCGGACTTTTGTTTTCGTCTTTTTCCACTCTCCTCCCCCTAAGCGGTTTAGCTTTGGCTTCTTAGCGTCCGCTCCGGCATACTTTTGAATCATATCAAGCTGAGTGGCGAGAATATAAAGATTTCCCCCTTTATCATATTCTATTTTAATATAATCCTTTACGGTTCCTTCCACTTCCAGCTTCTCAATGCCCCTGTAAATTCCCAGTCCGTGATTTTCATGCACCACATAGTCCCCAATGGAAAGGTCTGTAAAACTGGCAATCTTCTCCCCCTCATACATCCTTCTTTTTTTCTTCTTCTTTTTTTCCGCCCCAAAGATATCACTTTCCGATATCACGGCAAAATTAAGGAGAGGATACTCATATCCTCTTTTAATTTTTCCGTATAATACCATAATTTCCCCAGGTTTAACTATATGGTCATAATCCTCAGAATAAAAACTGTTTAACTCCTCCTGCATCAAATCATCTGCCAGGCGTCTCGCTCTTGTCTTGGAGCCGGACAGAAGAATAACCGCATAGCTTTTCCTCTTGTAATTCTTTAAATCCTTTACCAGCAGTTCAAAACTGCTGTGATATGCATTAATTGTCCTCGTTTCCAGGGAAAAATGATTGCGGACGGTGATTTCCTTCATTTTCTGTTCCAGTGCAGATAACGCCGCCACCCTTCTTTTTTCCAGTCGGGCAGTTATTTCCCCACAGGTATAGAGAGCTTCCATCTGCCCGGGAACAATATATCCTTTTTCCAGGCGGTGCTTCATGCTTTCGGAAAATTCCTGCTCCGTTACACGCCCCCGTTCCAGGCACCGCATTGCCTCGTCCAAAACAATTACCGTATCTTCACCGTCCAGATAATCCAGCAAAGAAACACATTCTCTGCAAAAATAGGTAAGATAAGCATCCAGGCTCCCAACGCTTCCTGCCTGGGATACCCTTTCCGCAAGTTCTTCCACCGTACTTTTTATGTGATACGCCTCTTCTGTTTTCATATCCCGGCGGTAAGCCTCATAAAGTTTATCCGCGTCTTTTTCCAGGCGTTTTATACCCGCTTCCTTTTCTTCCCTGGTAAGAATCAGCTCCGTTGCAGGATAAATTTCCATGGACTTTAGATTTTCAATGGAACGCTGGCTTTCAATATCAAAGGTACGGAGAGAATCTATTTCATCATCCCACAGTTCCATTCGGTAAGGATTTTCCTCTGTCAGGGGAAAAATATCAATAATTCCTCCCCGGATGGCAAACTGGCCTGCCGACTCCACCTGATATTCCGCCTCATATCCCATCTCCACCAGTTTTTCCTTAAGGCTCTCCAAATCTACGGTATCTCCTACATGATAGGTTTTAACGGAGGAGATAAACTGCCCGGGCTCCGGCATCTTGTTCATTAAAGCATCATATGTGGTAACCAGCGTTACCCCTTTTCCCTCCGCAATACGCTTTAATGCAAAAATCCTTTCCCTTGTCAGCACATTGCCCCGGATATCCGACTGATAAAACAAAATATCCTTGGCAGGATAGTACACTGCCTGATTGTCAAAAAACAAATACTCCTCGTAAATCTCCCTGGCTCTCTGCTCATTAAAAGTTACAATTAACTTATTGGAAAACTCCCCTCCGATTCCGTAAATCAAATGAGGCTTCTGGGAATCAATACACCCGGAAACCATCTGCACTCCTTTTTCATTTTTTAATTTATCTTTTAACTTTTTGATTTCTTCCAATCTTTCAAGAGGTTCTAAAAATGCTCTCATATTACTCCCGTTTTCCTGCATTAAACATATTCATTGCTTTATTTATATCGCCGCCTACGATATACTCTGCCGCCTGGCAGGCATCCACGATGGCATCCTCCACCCATGCCCTCTCTTCTTTCGAAAAACGCCCCAGCACATGGTCTGCCAAATCCCATCCCTCCGGCTTGCCTCCTACGCCCACCTTAATTCTGGAAAAATCACTGGTGCCGCAGCAGCGGATAATGCTTTTTATCCCATTATGCCCTCCGGCGCTTCCCTTTCTGCGAATCCTGATATTCCCGGGAGGCAGGCTGATATCATCAAAAACCACCAGCAAATTTTCCACTGGCTCTATTTTATAAAAATCCAATATCTCACAAACACTTTCTCCGCTGGCATTCATAAATGTCTGAGGTTTTGCCAGAAGCACTTTCTCCCCGGCGATAATGCCTTTTCCCAATAAAGCTTTATGCTTTTTTTCATTTATTTTTATATTATATTTTTTTGACAAGGCATCAATGACATCAAATCCCACATTATGCCTGGTATTTACATACTGTCGTGTAGGATTCCCCAGTCCTGCAATTACATACATAATATTCCTCCATACCTGCTGCACGGGCCGCATACTGCGCCGCCGGCTATACCTGCAAGCCAAATGTGTATGCTCTTTGGCATAATTGCTTTACACAGCTCTGCCCGCAACAGAAAATAGTTAGCACATAGTCGTGCTAACTATTTTAACGTAATTTCCAGATTTTGTCCATCATAGACACGGGATTTTCAAGATAAATGCATTATTTTTCTATTCCTCCATCGTGAGTATCTCGGCTTGGTACTTTTCTAATATCAGGCTTTGAATCTTATCTCTGGTGCTAGAATTAATGGGATGTGCAATATCCCGATATTCCCCGTCAGCAGCTTTCCGGCTGGGCATAGCAATAAATAATCCCTTTTCGCCCTCAATTACCTTGATATCATGTACCACAAATTCTTCATCTATGGTGATGGATACTACTGCTTTCATTTTGCCTTCTTTTTCTACTTTTCGGATCCTGACATCTGTAATCTGCATCTCTCTATCCCCCCTTTACATTCTAAATAAGTTTTACATCACATATCTTGCATTATCCTCCCGAACTACCTTAATACCGTTATCTCCGCAATAATAAGTATTAGCCCTTAAAGTATTTCGGCTCTCAACAATACAATTCTCAATATGTGTGTTGTCTCCAATATATACGTCATTAAGTATAATAGAGTTCTTAATTACACAGTTCTTACCTACAAATGCCTTTTTAAATAAGATAGAATTTTCTACCTTGCTGTTTATAATGCATCCGCTTGCCACAAGACTGTTACGTACATCCGAACCAACATTGTATTTTGCAGGGGGCAAATCATCCACCTTTGTACAAATCTTTGGTTCATCACGGAAAAAGTATTTGCGCACTTCCGGATTTAAAAAGTCCATGTTGGTCTTATAGTAATCATCCACCGTAGAAATATTACTCCAGTACGTATCCATTTTATACGCGTAAATCCGTTTCAGGTTCTTATAGCGGATAAGAATATCCGTTACAAAATCATGGCGCTCCTCCTCGGCACATCTCTCTAACATTTCAATTAGCTGACGCCTGCGGATAATGTAAATACCTGTTGAAATAGTGTTGGAAGAAGCCACTAAAGGCTTTTCCTCAAACTCTACGATTCTTGCATCCTCATTCATTTTCACCACGCCGTAACGGCTTACATCCACATTGGAGGGCATATCTTTACATATCACGGTAATGTCCGCTTTTTTCTCAATATGGTAATCTAAGATATCATTGTAATCCACCTTATATACACAGTCGCCGTTACTGATGATAACGTAAGGCTCATGGCGCCTTTTCAAAAAATCCAGATTCTGGTACATAGCATCCGCCGTACCCCTGAACCAGTCGCTGTTGTCTGAAGTAATCATTGGGGTAAAGATATACAACCCCCCCTGCTTCCTTCCAAAATCCCACCATTTAGAAGAACTTAAATGTTCATTTAAACTTCTTGCATTAAACTGTGTCAAAACCGCAACTGTCTGGATATGAGAATTGCTCATATTGCTTAGAGCAAAATCAATACATCTGTAATTTCCGCCTACCGGCATGGCCGCCGACGCCCTGCGCACTGTCAGCTCCTGCATTCCTTTATTGCTTCCACCTGCGAGAATAATTCCTAATGCCTTCATTTACTGTCACCTGCCTTAATAATATATTCTCCTCCGGCAAGAACACCGTCCGGATAATCTGCTTTGTCTGTCACGCCTGAAATCGCTGTATTCTTGCCAATTTTTACATTAGATGGGATACAGGAATTTTCCCCGATGGTAGCCAGTCCAAATGCATATATTTTGTCATTTAATTTACTTTTAATTTCATCCCCGATTCCGATATCTACGTTGTCTCCAACAGAGCAGTCCTCAGCGATAATAGATTTGTAGATATGGCAGTTTCTGCCAATCTGCGTGTCCCTCATAATAATGGAATCACGGATAACCGTTCCTTCTCCTACCACAATTCCGGCACCTAACACAGAATTATGTACCTCTCCGTAAATTTCCGTTCCTTCCCCGATAATGCTCTTTTCCACAATGGCATTAGCGGAAAGGTACTGAGGTTCCACATTGTCACTCTTTGTATAAATCTTCCAGTATTCTTCATAGAGATTAAATTCAGGTATTAAATCTACCAGCTCCATATTTGCTTCCCAGTAAGAACCTAAAGTCCCCACATCTTTCCAGTAGCTGTTGTACTCATAAGCAAACAGCCTCAACTGTTTGTCATGGCAGTATGGAATAATATGTTTACCGAAATCGCAGTTCACCTGGTCTTTCATGGCAATCAGCGCTTCCTTTAAAACTTTCCATGTAAAAATATAAATTCCCATGGAAGCAAGGTTGCTTCTGGGATGTTCCGGCTTCTCTTCAAACTCTGAAATTCTCTTCTCTTCGTCTGTAATGACAATGCCAAAACGGCTTGCCTCCTCTATGGGCACAGGCATGGCTGCTATGGTCACATCTGCATTGTGCTCTTTGTGGAAGTCCAACATCACTTCATAATCCATCTTATAAATATGATCCCCTGAAAGAATCAGCACATATTCAGGATTATAACTCTCCATATAACTTAAATTCTGGTAAATTGCATTGGCTGTTCCCGTATACCATTCACTGTTATCGCTTTTCTCATAAGGCGGTAAAACGGTTACTCCTCCATTATTCCTGTCCAAATCCCAGGGGATACCTATTCCAATATGAGAATTTAACCGCAAGGGCTGGTACTGGGTCAACACCCCAACTGTGTCAATACCGGAATTGATACAGTTACTCAAGGGAAAATCAATAATTCGATACTTGCCGCCAAATGCTACTGCCGGCTTTGCCACCTTTGCTGTCAGTACGCCAAGTCTGCTGCCCTGGCCTCCTGCCAAAAGCATGGCAATCATTTCTTTTCTAATCATGTCACTCACCTCTCGTCAAATCTCAATTTACTATATAAAAATTATATCATAATCTGCATTTTTTGTACAACACTTTCAACAAAATTTTTAATCTTTTTTTTTATTTTTTGTTAATATTCACATATTTACTCCTCCCATTTATAGCAAAGGTAACAAACAGATTTCCGCAAAAAACATTATAGTAATTTGCAAAACAGGAATTGTTGGTTATAATAATAAAAAGGATTTATTTATTATTATTTAGATAGGACGGATTTATTATGTATCAAATCAATTTTTATCAACCAGTTCACCTCCATTTCATTGGTATTGGGGGAATCAGCATGAGCGGTTTAGCCCAGATTCTTTTAAAAGAGGGCTTTACCATCTCAGGCTCCGACAAACAGGAGTCTGACCTTACCGGGAAACTGGCTGCTTTAGGCATCCATGTATCCTGCCCCCAGTGTGAAGAAAATATCACCGGGGATATAGACGCCGTTGTCTACACAGCCGCTATCAGGGAAGATAACCCGGAGTTTGCCGCCGCCAAAGCAAAAGGCTTACCCATGTTAAGCCGGGCGGAACTGCTGGGACAGATTATGGATAATTACAAAAACTCCATTGCCGTTGCAGGAACCCACGGTAAAACCACGACAACATCCATGTTAAGCCAGATTCTTCTCTGTGCCCACAGCGACCCTACCATTTCCGTAGGCGGAATCTTAAAAGCCATAGACGGCAACATCCGCGTAGGCAGTTCCGACATTTTTGTAACGGAAGCATGTGAATATACAAACAGCTTTTTGCATTTTCACCCCAAATACAGCCTTATCTTAAATATAGAAGCAGAACATCTGGATTTCTTTAAAGATTTAGAAGATGTAAGGCAGTCTTTCCGCAAATTTGCCGGCAATACACTAAATGACGGCACTATTATTATTAATGGAGATATTAAAAATTATACGGAAATCGTCTCCGGTTTTTCTGCCGAAACAGTTACTTACGGCATGTCCCAAAACAGCGGCTACTATCCGGCAGACATTGTCTTTGACGATATGGGCTGCGCCTCCTACACTTTAATGAAAAAAGATGCTCCCTTAACTTCCATACACCTTAAAGTTCCGGGGCTCCACAATGTATCCAATTCCCTAGCCGCCGCCGCATGCGCCCTCTCCCTTTCCATCCCCCTTTCGGATATTAAAGCAGGGCTTTCCTCTTTTTCGGGGACAGACCGGAGATTCCAGTACAAGGGCAGTTTATCCTGCGGTGCCCGGGTAATTGATGATTATGCCCACCATCCCACGGAAATTAAAGCTACATTAGAGGCTGCCGCCAACTATCCCCACAAACGGATTATCTGTGCCTTCCAGCCCCATACCTACTCAAGAACCAAAGCCTTTTTAGACGACTTTGCAGATGCCTTATCCCTTGCGGATATCGTGGTGCTCTCAGACATCTATGCCGCCCGGGAAAAAAATACTTTAGGCGTCAGCTCCGCCGATATTGAAGCCAGGTTAAAAAATAAGGGCAGAGAAGTATACTACTTTCCCACATTTTCCGAAATCGAAAAATTTTTACAAAAAAAATGTATGAACGGAGATTTGTTGATAACAATGGGGGCAGGAGATATTGTAAAAGTTGGAGAAAATTTGCTTATACACTAAGTTATCCACATTATCCACATTTTAAATGTTTATTTACTAACATTTGAAATGTGGATTTCTTTTATTAAATAATCCCTTTTATTCTATCTTCTTTTTGCCTTGTCCTTTTTTTATCCACATATCCACATTGGTGGGAACCCTTGATTTTACAGGCATTTAAGCAAAAATCACCCCTTTTCATTTTTCAAAACCCATGCTATAATTTGGGTCATAACAGAGATTTCCTGGAAAACTTCAGGTATCCATTTTTGAAAGAGGTAATCCTATGGCAAAAATCAAACTGCACAGCAATGGACTTGCATCTTTTACCAGTGTTCCTAATATCTTCATAGATAAATATATGACAAATGCAAATGGGGAATACATTAAAATTTACTTATATCTGCTTAGATGTATGGAAAGTGAGAATACATCCTTCTCCATCCCCCACCTGGCAGACGTTTTTGAACATACGGAAACAGATATTTTAAGGGCATTGCATTACTGGGAGAAACAGGAACTGATTCACCTGGATTTTGACAGCCAGCAGAATTTGTCCGGCATCCAGCTTACAAATCCTTACGATATGCCAAATGCCCCCCAGGAACCGCCTGCACTCCAAACCCGGGAGGAAGCCCCTGTGCCCGTGACTTATGCTTCCCGGGAAGAGGAAGCGCCTTCCTCTGCGGTTCTCGATAAAGATAACTATACTGCGGAACAGGTAGAGCAGTTCCAGGATGACGAATCCGTCCAGGAGATATTGTTTATCACGGAAAATTACTTAGGACGCACCTTAAATGCCTCCGATGTCAGGACAATTCTCTACTGGTATGACGGCCTTAAGTTTTCCCCTGACCTGATTGAGTACCTGATTGAGACATGCATCAGCAACGGGCATACCAGCCTGCGCTATATGGAAAAAATCGCCCTTTCCTGGGCCCAAAACCATATTACTTCCGTAAGCCAGGCAAGAACGGAACATGCCATGCACTCCCAGAGCGTATACGCCGTTATGAAAGCATTTGGAATAAACGGGCGCAGCTTAATTTCCAGGGAGATAGACTTTGTAAAGAAATGGACGAAAGAATTTTCATTTCCCATGG
The DNA here is from genome assembly GCA_947630855.1 of uncultured Lachnospiraceae bacterium. GTDB lineage: Bacteria > Bacillota > Clostridia > Lachnospirales > Lachnospiraceae > Roseburia_B. Next base: position 2,591 of record CANRJF010000040.1, on the reverse strand, counting down.
ATATTATCGAGGAAGCATGCCGCCGTACTATAACAAGCACCGGGAAAGCAAGTTTTGAATATGCGGATACAATTTTAACAAATTGGCATAAAAATCATGTACATACCTTGGATGATGTTGTAAAATTAGATACGGTACATAAAGCAAGAGCTGCCGCAAAGCCACCGGAAACTGCAAAGGGAATCACTGTTTCCGGCAGCCGTTTCCACAACTGCCCCCAGCGTACCTATAATTACGGGGAACTGGAAAAGAAATTCTTAAAGGCCACTCATTAATCGAAGGAGACATGCCATGCCCTTAAGCAATGCACAATACGATGAGATCTTACGTGAATATAATGCAAAGCAGATTAGAAACCAGCATTTTACGGAGGAGCGCAAAAAGGAAGTCTATGCAAAAGACCCCCGGCTAAAGGAGCTTGACGATGCCCTCTCTTCCTGCTGCGTTGCCCATGCCAGAAAGCTTTTAAACGGGGATAAAACCGCAATGGAGTCCCTGCGGGGGAAAATTGCCCAGTACGCGGACAAACACACCAATATATTAGAGGAGTTAGGCTATTCTTCCGATTACTTTACTCCCAAATACGACTGCCCGGACTGTCAGGACACCGGGACTATTGACGGAAAACCGTGCCACTGTTTTAAACAGCGTGCCATCGACCTGGTATATACCCAGTCAAATCTGCGGAATATTCTTCAGGAAGAAAATTTCGATACATTTTCATACAAATACTATTCGGAGATAGAAATTAACCCTGCAACAGGATTAAGCTCCCTTGAGACCATGCAAAACGCCGTTAAGGAATGTCACAGGTTTATTGATGAATTTGACTGTCATTTCTCCAACCTGTTCCTCTACGGCGATGTTGGCGTGGGAAAAACTTTTTTATCCAACTGTGTGGCAAAAGAACTTTTAGATACGGGACATTCCGTAATCTACTTTACGGCGTTCCAATTATTTGATATATTTGAGAAGAACACATTTCATCATAAGACAGATGAGGATATTACCCTGGCCCATCGGAATATTTTTGAATGTGATTTACTGATTATTGATGACCTGGGAACGGAGATGCCCAACTCATTTACGATTTCACAGTTCTTTTTATGTTTAAATGAGCGTATTCTCAGGAGAAAGTCCACGATTATTTCCACCAACCTGGCTATTTCCCAGTTGGCGGAAATCTATTCTGAGCGGACATTTTCACGAATTTCCAGCAATTACGTTATGTTAAAGTTATTCGGGGATGACATTCGCATTCAGAAGAAAATCAACTGATTACTAATATAAATTATGGAGGATTTATCATGGCAAATGATGCAAGACTGTTGGAAACTGTTCCTTACGGCACTTTAGGGCTAATTCCCTTAGAAAGCTGTAAAGATTTGGGGGAGAAAGTTGACAAGTATCTGGTGGACTGGCGTGAGAAAAGGGAGCACGAACATGCCTGGGATTCTGCTTTTATCGACTACAAACGTGATTCCTACATTATGGAGGCTTCCTGCCCCAGATTCGGAAGCGGGGAAGCAAAGGCGGTAATTAAAGAATCTGTCAGGGGATACGACCTTTACCTTATGGTGGATGTTACCAATCACCATTTAACCTATTCCCTTTGCGGGATGACCAACCATATGTCCCCGGATGACCATTTCTCTGATTTAAAAAGAATTATTGCCGCCGTGGGAGGAAAAGCAAGAAGAATTACCGTTATTATTCCTTTCCTGTATGAAAGCCGCCAGCACAAAAGGACGGCAAGGGAATCTTTAGACTGTGCAATAGCCCTTCATGAACTGACCAATATGGGCGTAGACAACATTATTACATTTGACGCCCACGACCCAAGGGTACAAAATGCCATACCTTTAAAGGGATTTGACACGGTTCAGCCGGCTTACCAGTTTATTAAAGGCATTTTAAAGCAGGAAAAAGACCTGATTATTGACAATGACCATATGATGGTTATCAGCCCTGACGAAGGGGGCACAAACCGGGCTATCTACCTGTCTAACGTATTAGGCCTTGACATGGGCATGTTTTATAAGCGCAGGGATTTCAGCAAAATGATTGACGGAAGGAACCCCATTGTGGCACATGAGTTTTTAGGTTCTTCCGTGGAAGGCAAAGATGTGTTAATTATAGACGATATGATTTCCTCCGGAGACAGCATGATTGACGTTGCCACGGAGCTTAAAAAACTAAAAGCCAATAAAGTATTTGTAATATCCACTTTCGGCCTTTTCACAGACGGTTTGGAGAAATTTGACCAGGCGTTCAATGAGGGCATTATCTATCGTGTTGTAACCACCAACCTTACTTACCAGACAGAAGAACTTTTGTCCAAGCCTTACTATATCAGTTGTGATATGAGCAAATATATTGCTTACATTATTGATACATTAAACCATGATTTATCCATCAGTGACCTGTTAGACCCATATGACAGAATCCATCGTCTTGTTGACCGTTACAAGAAAGGACAGAAAAATATGGGGTAGGGAAGATTTACCTCTCTGCACATAAAAAAGTGTCTTCGACACATCAACCCCCTAGCCCCCATTCATGGGGGAATTAGGGGTTTCTTTTTGTATCGT
>CANRJF010000039.1 GCA_947630855.1 uncultured Lachnospiraceae bacterium | reverse complement strand
CCTGGGCCGCATATGCTGAGGCGCACGCGGGCGACAGGGCTCTATGGAGTGCCGACTACTGTAAATGTTTCAGAGGAATTTTTGCAGAAATGTGTAGATGATCCGGAAAAAGCAGAATGGCTTGAGAGGAATCTGAAATCTTTTGCAGAAAGCACAAAATGGGCGAATAATTATTTAAAATCGCTTCCCGGAAGCCCTGTAAGAGTTTTTCAGAGCGTAACTATTGATGAAAACGGAAATATGTCTATGACCAGCCGCAGCACAAATGATCCCGATGGCAGGATTGCAAGGGAAAATGCCCAGAAGAAAGCACGAGAGAAAAAGGAAAAAGAAGAAAAACTGGCTGAAAAAAGAGCCGAGAAAAAAGAGCAGGAAGAAAGGCTTGCTGAGATGAGGGCAAAGAGAAAGGAAGAAAGGGAAGCTTTGCAATCACATGAGGTTACGGTTGTGGGTAACGATATACGGAATTTGACTGAGAAAATGGTTGAAGCAATATCACATTCTAACAATTCCGCAGTATCGGGAACAGTAGGCGTTGATATTCAAGTGTGATGTTTTATAAGAAACGGACTTCGACAGTAACAAATCAAGGAGGAACAAATAATGTCAATCAATGTTAATAACGGTTATGAACAGTTTTACAAGGGACAGAGCAGTTAAAAAACTATGGTTCAAATAGAAAAGGGGCAATCAACCCGCCAATAAAAGGTAAGCGTAATTTTTTCATCATCATTCTCTAATGGTATTGCCTTGTCTTCAAGCACAACTACGCCAAACATTTCAAGGCTGGTTTTGAGTTTATCATATTCGGACATACTTGCTTCGTGGTTGCCTGTCACATAGTAAACAGGAGCGCTTTGGACAGCTTTTATCGGGAAGTACGCAAGATATATCATTGTGATCCAGTCGGTTGTGTGCTATAATTTAGCGTTGTAAAACAAATTGTTTGAAAGAGGTAAAAAATGATTTTGCATAATCGGGTTATACCAATATTAGACCCTCAAATATTCCTTAAATCTAAGTAAAACATGCAGATTTAAGGAGGTAAAAATGAATAATCCCATTAAAAATTTATCAAGGAAAGAATGGCTGATTTGGATTGGCTCATTGGCAGTTGTTTCTATTTCGAATATCCTATCATGTGATGTGGACTGGTTGACACTGATAGCGGCAATGATTGGTGTTACTTCTTTAGTTTTTGCCGCAAAAGGCAATGTATGGGCACAGATTTTGATGATTTTGTTTAGTATTCTTTATGGCATCATTTCTTTTCGTTTTCGGTATTGGGGAGAAATGATTACTTATTTGGGAATGTCCTTGCCTATGGCAGTCTGGTCAACAATTACATGGATAAAGAACCCCTCTAAAGAGAATGAAAGCGAAGTGGCAATTCAAAAATTGTGTTGGAAACATTTGATATTACTTGTTTTTTTCGGTGTCATTGTTACAGGAGGATTTTATTTTGTTTTACAGGCATTAAACACGCCTAATATTGTATTTAGTACAATTTCAATTACAACAAGTTTTTTTGCAGCTTCTCTCACTATGCTGCGCTCCTCTTATTATGCGCTGGGGTATGCCTCAAATGACATTGTTTTGATTGTGCTTTGGATTTTAGCATCAATCGAAAATCCTGTTTACATTCCCGTTGTCGTAAATTTTACGATATTCTTTTTTAATGATATGTACGGATTTGTAAGTTGGAGAAAAAGAGAATTAAAACAGGCATAGCCGGTTTTAGTCTGTCAAATCAGAAAATTAGAAACACAGAAATAACGGTAAATCTAATTAATAGTTTTACTGTTATTTTTTGCCTAAAAACAGAAAAAATGCAACTGATAAGTGAGTTAATGAACATGGAAAGTAATAGCTGCCATTTACACAAGCATTGTCAATGTGATATACAATTTACGAAAAAAGATTGAGCCAAACATTAAATATGCACATTTGCGGCAATTATCAGGAAAATGGAAAACACGTATTAATTATAAACACACATTTTCCGATATAATAATTATAAAACACAGAAAGAGAGGTTTTCATTATGAAAAATGATGACAAAACGCCAAGCGAAAGCGAATGGCTGATTATGGAAGTCTTATGGGCAAGCGAAAAGCCTTTAACATCATCAGCGGTAATTAAGGAGCTGCAGGGGAAGTTGGATATGACACCGAAAATGATTCGTGTGCTGATGAACCGTTTATGCCAGAAAGGTATTTTAGGCTATACCGTAGATAAAAACGATTCAAGGGTTTACCATTATTCTGTATTGAAATCAAAGGAAGAATGTTTAAGAAGTAAGAGCCGTAAATTTGCGGAAAGCTATTTTTCGGGCAATCAGACCAGTGCATTAGCATCATTGATTCAAAGCATTTCATTGACAGATGAACAGATAGAAGAACTGGAAGAAATTCTTGAAAAAAGTAAGGGAAGAGACAAAAAATGATGTGGCAGATAGAATGGCATTTTTTCAATGCGCTGTCAATCCTGAATGACTGTATCATTTATTTCTGCATACAGTTTGGAAGATGTGTTCTGTTTTCCTTTCCGGTACTGGCATTGGTACTTATTCTGCGCACTACAATTCTAAAAAAAGCTGTTTTTCTAAAAGGAATGGTTTGGAGTATTTTTCTCATCGTTCCATTTGTAGGCAAGCTGAAGCTGTTTTATGAAAATATGCTGATGTGCAGGCTGTTCATGTGGTGGAACAATATTTGTATAGAATACTGGCAGGTTAGGTATGGATATCTGATCGGCATGGTCATTACTGTAAGCCTTATCAGATGGAAACATAAAAAACTTCACAGGCTTGTATCGCACATGGAAAAAGGCAGAATTGACGGGCAGGAAATTTATATAAACGAAATGGCAGTCACGCCATTTACAACAGGACTTATCCATACAAGAACGACAGTTCCTAAAGTAATACTTCAAAATTTCCAGACGGAGGAATTGAAGATTATCCTGTTACATGAGAGGACACATATCCGTTTAGGGCATTTATGGTATTATCTGCTATGGGATATGATACGGGTTTTATTATGGCTCAATCCATTTTTGACAGTATGCAGGCGGTTTTTGAAGGAGGACATGGAGGACATTTGCGATAGGGTAACGATTCAAAAAAGCAGTAAAACCGCTTATGAATATGGAGAGCTGCTTTTAAAGTGCGTAAAACTTCTCAGGGCAGAGAATTTAGGATTATCCGCCACGTTTGCAGGAGAGAAGGATTACAGGGATACGAAACGGCGGTTTGTTAGAATTGCCAGCTTCACGCCTTATAAGAAATTGAAAGTATTTGTTCTTTGTATATGTTGCGCAGCAGCGCTTACGGGAATGTTTTTGCTGATAAGGCAGATTTCTTATCCATGCTATACGCAAAATACAAATATTGTGTTAATGAATGATGCAGGCGAAATGTGGATGCTGTATGACAGTGAGGAATTGAGAAGGGCATTTTATGCAGACGGGCAGAATGTCCATATTGACAGAAAAGCAATGGACAGTATTTTACAGAACTATAACATTACAGAAAGCACTTTCTATCTTAGCTTTGGCGGGTATATGAAAGTACCGGGTATCGGTGGCGGAGGAAGTCTTGTTTATGTGGATTACAGCGGAGAAAATGAGAAACTGATAATTCCATATTGGAACAGAGATGCGGACATAGCGACTATTATTTTTAAAAGAATTTAAGGAGGACAAAATTATGGCAATTACAGGAGTAAGCAATTATAACAGTGTTTATGAAAACACATATGCTTTATCAAGAGAAGAAGAAGTAAAAAAAGAGGAAACAAAAGAATCAGCAGTTACGCAGAAAAGCACTGAAACAGCAAAGAAAAGAAAGAAAAGTAGCAATGAGAAATATTTAAAAATCTTGCAGAAACAGTTTCCTAATATGAAGTTACAAGTTGGCTATGGCGTTAATACAAAAAATGACGGTAAAGTAGATGTTTTGAATATTAACCCGAAACTTTTAGAGAAGATGCAGAATGATCCAAAGGCAGCAAAGGAATATACGCAGAGATTGAAAGATGTGGAAGCCGCACATAAGTATGTAGATAGTTTTTTTGCAGCAACAGGAAGTACAGTTGTATGCCGTCATGCCTATTTAGATGAGAATGGAAATTACAGCAATTTTACCGTTTCAGTTAGAAAAGATGCGTTAAACGAAAAACTTCGCAAAGAAGCGCAGGAAATCGCCGAAAAGCGGATTGAGAAGTCAAGAGAAAAAGCCCGTGAAAATGCGGAGCGGCTTGCGGAGAAATTAGAGGAAAAGGCAGAGGAAGTAGACGAAAGCGAAAAGTCGGAAGAGAAGAAAGTAGTAAAGGAAGATGGAACAACAACTCCGAACAAAGCAGAACAGCTTTTAGAAGAAAAAATTTCTGCATCCAAAGACGGCACGATTTATCTGGATGACACAGATATGCGGACAATTATTGAAGCAACCAAAGAAGATAATGCAGGCAGGACAAATATAAAACAACAAACGGTGGTTGGTTCTAATTTAGATTTACGGGCATAAGGAGGATTAAGAAAATGACAATTAACGGTATCAATGGAACAAACGCACAAATGGGGCAGATGGGAATGAATCAGGCAGCGGATTCTTACAGCCGGAATATTCAGAACCAGATTGCCGATGCACAGAAGCAGCTGCAGGAGCTTTCTTCCAATAAGGATATGACGCAGGAAGAAAAGATGATGAAGCGGCAGGAATTACAGCAGCAAATCAGTGACTTAAATGTGCAGTTAAGGCAGCACCAAATGGAGCAGCGCAGAGAGAAACAGCAGAAACAATCTTCTTTTGATGATATGATTGGCGGAAAGCAGAAAACAGGCGTAGCAGATACGGGAGTGATTATTTCTCTTTCAACATCAAAAGAGCAGATTGCAGGCATGAAGAAAGTGCGGACAGATTTGCAGGGAAAATTGCGTACTGCCCAAACGGAGGAGGAAAAGGCAGACTTGCAGGAAAAGATTAACAACATTACCCAAAATATAGGTGACAAGGTAAAAGAAACACAAGATATCATATCAGATTATCAGAAGGCTGAACAGGACAAGACAGATAAGTCACAAGATAAGAAAGATAAGACACAAGATAAGAAAGAAGATGAAAAAGAGAACGAAACAAATATTGTTTCGGAGGAAGATCGTGGTAGTGTTGAGGTTAAGTCTGTTGAAAATGCGAATACAGATGTTGAGGTGCAAAAAGAAAAGGAATGATAAGAAACAGTTAAATAAGTTAGGCGGTCTTTTTGTAATGGCTGGATGAGTTTACAACAGTAAAAGAAAGTGTATATTTTTTGGAGGGCGTACTGCGTTTCATTATAAATATGTGATTGCAGCACGTCTTTCCTTATAGGAGAAAAAGAGCAGGGTAAGGGCTATTGGTTGGTATGAAAATTCATCAATAGTTTTGATATGCGTGTCAATGAGATTTTTCTTTGAGTAATCTTTGACAATGTGCTTCTTTCTGGCAGGGAACGGTACACGTTTTTTATAAAGAACTTCACTAATGATTGAATAAAAGGCTTTACACCTTGTATAAAACCGCTTATAATACAAATATCAATATGAAGGCGGTGATTATATGGAGGTTGAAAATATGAACGCAAAAGAAACAACTAACATTATTTTGAGATTGACACAAGAAGGATGGGACGCAAATAAAATAAATGAATTTATAGTATTTATTGAAACGCATAAACCATCTGAAGATGAAGCAATGAATATTCTTAAAAGTAAGAACTAATAGTTGTCATAACATGCAAGGGGATAGCTGAATTATTATGGGATTGTCTTTATTATACAGAGAAAAAATATTCTTCCCTACTGTCCGAAGTGCAGGCAGGAAAGTTTAATTGACGCAAAGAATTTACAAATCAAAGACTCCGCTGCAAGCGATGGGGTATTTGGTCTACGCTCCGCTTCTCCGTTCCACTTCAGTCGGTTCAGAGCCAACGTCCACTGGACGTTGTGAACTGGTCGGCGCTTAACGTGTGCCACCGGCACACAGCACCCCTCGCGGCAGTCGCCAAATGCCTGCAAGCAGTCACTTGGCTCGTTGCTCGCGGGAATAAATGTACTTGTCAATCTTGAAATCCTCCAGTATAATATATTCGCACATAACGAAATGTGTGTGATGAGGACAGAATGAGCGAAAGGATGATTTATTGACTATGGAAACAGAACTACTGGAGATATTAGAAACAGCGGCAATCACAGTCAGCGGTTTCCTGATAAAAAAGTATGTATTTTTAGAGACAGATATGGAAGCTGAGAAGCAGCGTATTTTTTATTGTGTTAGTTTTTTCCTGATTGGCATTGTATTTTGGGCTTTGGGAAAAGATGCTGCAACAATGGCGGCATTGTTTATGATTGGTTTAAATATCTGCCTCGGCAGAAAAGAACACAGGCTGCGAGGGCTGATTTCGATGATACCATTTCCGGGTATCATCAACGGGCTTTTAGTTCCGGTTCTGCTTGTGCCGCCGTATTTCTTTGCGCTGTCGATGAAGGAGACACATATATATCAGTTTATTCTTTACGGAGTATTGTTCGTACTGATTGTTTTGTTCTATGTGAAAGGGAAAAGATGGCGCAGTTGGTTTCATGACAATATGCAGCACAGAAGTCTGCAGAAATCAGAAAAATATCTGCTATGGATAATCGGTATTCTGATGCTTCTCTTTTCCAACCATACGACAATGCAGATTACATTGGACAGCAGTAATGTGCGGATAGCAGACAGTATATATGGGCGGGGATTGGCTCCTTTTATCGGGATTTCCAGCGTTTCCGCTTTTGTTATGACAGTTACAATTATCGTGCTGATTATGCAGGGTAACAAGCGTTCCTTTTACCACGAACGGGTTTCCCGTATGCAGTCTGGTATGATTACGTTCATGGCGGAGATTGTGGAGAACAGGGATGACAATACGGGCGGACACATCAGGCGCACGGCGAAATATGTGGAGAACATTGCAAAGGAGCTGAAAAGGCAGGGAATATACAGTGACATTCTGAATGACAGGTATATGAGTGACATGGTGGTGGCAGCGCCGCTTCATGACATCGGGAAAATACATATACCGGATGCTGTACTGAACAAGCCGGGGAAACTGACAGAAGAAGAATTTGAGATTATGAAAACACATACCACGGCAGGAGAGGAGCTGCTTACCCATGCAAAAGAAGAACTTGGGGAATCGGGGTATCTGAATATAGCGGTGGAGATGGCAGCATATCATCATGAGTGGTGGAACGGAAAAGGTTATCCTTATGGCATAAGCGGGGAGGAAATACCGCTTTGCGCAAGGATTATGGCAGTGGCGGACGTTTTTGATGCACTGACCTCCAAACGCTGTTACAAAAACGCCATGCCACTTGAAAAGGCGTATGCGATTATCAGGGAGGAATCCGGCACACATTTTGATCCGGCAGTTGTGGAGGCGTTTTTTGTGACAGTGGAGGATAGCTTTTTATCGGAAATTCCTATCTGATAAAGTTTGTATAAACATCCGGTTCTTTTTCAGGCATACCATATTTTTCTTTTCCAAGGGAAATACTTTTTATCAGGAATGACATATTTCTGGCAAGCACTCTCATAGTATGCTTTCCTTCCTCATCCTGTGATGCTTCGCCTTCATCTCTTCCATGAATGCTGTTCCAATACTGACTGGATGCTACCGGCATTCCGCTGATGGTAAAGAACTTATTCATTTCATCAAATGTAGCGGAACATCCTCCACGCCTTGCGCATACCACACTTGCACCAACTTTCATAGTTTTGTCAAAGTGGGTACTGAAGAAAAGTCTGTGTAAAAGAGCCATCAAAGTGGCATTTGCAGATGCATAATAAACCGGGCTTGCTATTACAAGACCATCTGCTTCTTCAAATTTAGGCGCAATTTCATTTACGATGTCATCAAAAACACACTTACCGTTTTCTGCACATTTTCCACAGGCAATACAGCCTCTAATATCCTTATTGCCAACTACAATTGTTTCATATTCAATGCCTTCTTCAGCAAATACATTTTCCATTTCTTTTAAGGCAATCGTTGTATTTCCGTTGGGTCTTGGGCTGCCGTTTAATATCAATACTTTCATCTCTTTACATTCTCCTTACATTCCAATCATTGCTGTAAAATCTGTCATCATCTCAGATATTTTAATTTGCTGAGGGCATACCTGCTCGCAGCTTCTACATCCTATACAGTTTGCAGGACGTTTTTTGGGCTCCATACTTCCTACCGCCATAGGTGCAATGAATCCACCACCAGTAATCTTGTGCTCATTATAGAGAGCTATAAGTTCCGGGATAGGCAGTTCCTTAGGGCAGTGTGTAGTACAGTAATGACATGCTGTACATGGAAGTCCGCCCTGCCTGGTTTCCTCGTCTGCAATCTCAATAAGTTTATCAAATTCTGTTTTATTCAGCGGCTTATCCTCCGCATATGTTTTTATGTTTGCTTTAAGCTGACCCATATTTGACATACCGGAAAGCACCATTGTTACCTCAGGAAGGCTCTGCAAAAATCTGAATGCCCATGCCGGGATTGTCTCATCAGGGCGCATTTCCTTTAATGCCTTTTCCTTCATCTTGGATGCTGCTGCCAGCTTTCCACCGCGAAGAGGCTCCATGACCCATACTGGAATCCCATGCTCTTTTATCAGATTATATTTAGCCTCTGCATCCTGAAAATGCCAGTCCATATAATTAAGCTGAAGCTGACAGAATTCCATATGCTCACCATATGCGGCAAGGAATTTCTTAATAACTTCTACACTGCCGTGAGCTGAGAATCCCAGATGCCTGATGCGCCCATTCTTTTTCTGTTCCATAAGGTAATCAAAGATTCCGAACTTAGGATTTAGATAATCATCAATATTACCCTCATACACGTTATGGAATAAGTAAAAATCAAAGTACTCTGTCTGGCACTTTTTTAGCTGCTCTTCAAAGATTTCCTTCACTTTCGGCATGTTGGAATTATCATAGCCAGGGAACTTGGTTGCAAGGCAGTAGCTCTCCCTTGGATATTTTGATAAGAATTTTCCGGCAGTAAGCTCTGAATTTCCATTGTGATAACCCCAGGCTGTATCAAAATAATTTATACCGTTCTTATATGCATAATCAATCATTTCTGCTGATGCGGCTTCATCTACTCTTGTATCATCTCCGTCAATTACAGGAAGGCGCATCATACCAAGTCCTAATCCAGATAACTTAATATCCTGAAACTGTCTGTAAATCATCTCTTTTACCTCCGCTAATCTATATATTTTTAATAGTGTCTGCTATTGCAACCAAGCTAAGTGTTACTGAAACATTCTTACTCATCCGTTCAAACACTCCTTCTTCATTTCTTCATCATCCCAGTTAAGAACCCCCGTTTGTATTGCCTCTTCATATTTTGCGATTTTATAATTCAGGCGTTTCAACTCATCATCGTATTTCTTCTTAACAGCTTCCACCTCTGCTTTTGCTCCCTTTAACAGGTTACATCTATCTTCAAGGGTATCATCGCCCATCTGGAAAAGGCGCACATATTCGATAATCATTTCTACCGGAACACCCGCACTTCTCATACAAATGGCATTTTCAACCCATTTGATATCCTCTTCTGTATAATTACGAATACCGCCGGATGTTCTCGTCACCTCTGGGATAACGCCGACTCGCTCATAGTATCTAAGCGTATCCGGTGTAATATCATATTTTTCGCATACTTCCTTAATCGTCATTATTTAAGTCTCCCGTATTCTTCGTCTGAAACTTCTTCTAACCATTGATAATTATACAACCTGGAGTTAACTCCAAGTCAAGTGTTTTTTATTAAAAGAAACAAATCATTTAAAAATGCACTTTCCTACATCTTATCTGAGTTTATGAGCCGGCAAAAAAGAGAGCTGCATCACAGTCTGCCGGCTCTGTTTTAATTGCAAAAGTTATGAAGCTTTTTGCCCAGCAGTTCCATTTTTTTGCTTTGACTGTTCATTGTGATTCTCCTTTCACTCACATATAGTTTGCTTTATAGTGCTATAAAATATAGTAATTGCGGCGCAAAGATTATAATACTATAATTTATAGTGGTTGTCAATCAAAAAACCGCTGCAGGCAACGGGGTTTTTGATCTTCGCAGCAGTCGCCAAATGCCTGCAAGCAGTCACTTGGCTCGTTGCTCGCGGGAACGAAAAAGGAGGAAATACCCTGCGGGTATACCTGTATGCCCAAAAAGCAGGGCAAAAGGAGGAAACACCCTGCGGGTATACCTGTATGCCCAAAGAGCAGGGCAAAAAGGAGGAAAAATAGATGGCGACTATTGATTTGATTATATTGGGAATGTTGAAAAAGGAATCTTTGAGTGCATATGATATTCAGAAACTGGTGGAATACCGAACTGTCTCGAAATGGGTAAAAATCAGCACACCCTCTATTTACAAAAAAGTGCTTCAACTGGAAGAAAAGGGACTGATTTCCAGCCATACGGAAAAAGACGGTAAAATGCCTGAAAAGGCGGTATATACTTTGACAGATGCAGGAAAAGAGGAATTTGAAAAGCTGATGTTTGAAATATCCTGCAAGCCAATCAATATTTTTTTGGACTTTAATGCCGTTATCGTGAACTTGGAAAGTATGTCAAAGGAAAGCCAGAAAGAATGTCTAAAAAATATCGAAAGCAATATGCATGTGCTGAAAACTTATCTGGAGGAAAACCTTGCATTGAAAGAAGATGACCCGGATATTTCTGCTATGGGCATGGCGGTTTTACATCAGCAGTTCCTTTTGGTGCAGGCAATGGAAGAGTGGATTGCAAAGCTGCCTGTCAGCGGGAGGGATGCCGGGGTAAATGCAAAACGGCTAATGCCGCCTCCATGGATTGCTTTCCCTGAAATAGAAAGATATTCCATTGGCTGGAGAATGGGTTATGGTGAGGGTTATATTGATGAGTGGGGAAAGTGGTTTCGTTCTCTTACAAAGGAGGATGTGAAAGAGTATAAAGAGCTTTTTCCTGAGCCAGTGACATGGAAAGGTTATTGGGAGAATGAGCATTTGTGTGATTGTTATCAAAGGAATGAGTTTGTGATAGAGCTTTGGAGAGAAAAAGGGAAACCAAAGTATTCGATAGAACAAATACGAAAACTGTTTTCTGAAGGAAAAGAGCTGGAATATCTTATGTTTTGGAAACCCCAGTCTTCTTCTGATGCAGGTATTACAGAAAGCTGCCTAAGCCAGTGGCAGAAAGCAGATTTTTGGTCAGTGGCTGATACATACTGCTGCATGGAACAATTTATGATGGCAAATAAAGCATTATTATTTGGTGATGAAGAAATTTATAAACAGATTTTGCAATGTAGTGATCCGAAGCAGATGAAGGCGCTGGGGAGAAAAGTGAAGAATTTTGATGAAGTGGTATGGGATGAGGTGAAATATTCCATTGTGCTTAATGGCAATTATTTAAAGTTTTCACAAAATCCCCAATTGCGGGATTTCCTGCTGTCTACCGGTGACCGCATTCTTGTGGAAGCCAGTCCGTATGATGCCATATGGGGAATTAAGATGGGGCAGACGAATGAAAATGTTTCTAATCCATTAAAATGGCGGGGGCAGAATTTACTGGGTTTTGCCTTGATGGAGGTGCGTGATGAAATCCGTCGTGTCTGGAAGAATGCAGATAAGTGTGAAACCTGTTAAATTTATTGTGTGCCCGGCGGTGTATATTTATAACCGGTGCAAGTCCGAAATCCGCCCGGCAGTATGGTTTATACAGAGGATAAATAATGGAGATTGGATGGATAGATTTTTCTAAGGATGAGAGGAATAAGGTTGTTTCTATTTTAAGGCTTCTTAATGGCCAGAATGCCCTTGACGAGCTTGGAATTGGAAGTGTCAGAGATGCTTTTTCTGATATGCTCTTCCCGGGGATATCGGTTTTGCAGACAAGGGCTAAGTATTTTGTGATTATTCCGTATTTGTTTTCTATGGCTGCGGAAGAACAGGAAACAAAAGGGAAATTTAAGACCGGCAGGGATGTCTTAAAATATATCAATGACAGGGAAGTGGAACTGGTTAAGGTTTTGATGGCAAATTCACCGGGGGAAAATGGAATTGTTGGAAGTACTGCTTCAAACCATGATGTAAAGCTAAAGCCAAGTGCAATGTACTGGAATGGACTTAGAATTACAGGGATTTTATTACATCAGGGCTTTTCCTTAGATATGGCGTGTCAGGCTGTATTATCAGGAAGTAATTCAGAAAATGAAGGGCATCTGATTTTTGCTCCAAATCCACTTAAATATAATCTTTTCAAAGATGCAGATATCTGTTTGACATCTGATGAAGCAGTCTTTTTGTACGGGCATTTCACGGAGAGCGCCGCTATGAAAGGTTCTTTATTAGCTTATATGTTGAGGAATCCAAAATTTTTTGTGGAAAGTGAAAGTTTTGAACAGATTAATGCAAATAAGCTTAAGGGTGTAAATGATAAACTTTACAGAAAGCTGAATCTGGCTCAGCAATTTTCTGATTTTATATATGGAGCCCATCTTTTATACAACATTATTTTTGCAGATGGATGCGGTGTAGAGGATGAGGGTGTGGTTAAAATCAGAAAAACTTTCAATGAATATATGGATAATTATATCTCCCCGGAACTGGATGCAATTATTGACGTAACCGGCTGCAAGGGGAGTACCATGCTTTTTTTGAAAACATGGGATAAGGCAATGATTTCAAAAGATGTTAAGAAAGCAAAAAAGATTGTAGTGGAAAGAGAAAAGCAGGTAAAACCTAGAAGAAATAAGCTTTTAAGACCAGGTGATTATCAATACACCGCAGCAATCCATAATTTTAAATTGAATTACCGTTATGGAACTGCCCGGACAATTATCAAAGATATTTTGCTGGGAAGGGGTGACATAAAATGAGAAGACAGTTTGACCAGGAAAACAACCGTCTTAATTACAGTCATCTGCTTCACCCTAAGCCGGGATATGCATTATCCTTTGCGGTGGGAATGACATACTCACTGGACCTGGAAGCACTGCTGTCTGTACCGCTTTCCTTTGGCATGTTCGAAGATATTGACAGCGTTAATGGGATGAATCCTTATGCTGTTTTGGAGGCTGTCAGGTGCAGCAGTGACAGGCTTGCTGTTTTTTGTAATGTAGACGGAATCAAATTGCCCCAGAACATCCGGGCTGTCTTTGCTCTTTTAGAAAACAGTATTTTTCCGGTATCTCTTGGAGAGGGCTGTAACTTTCATCCAAAGCTGTGGATTGTCCGCTACTCCAATGAAGACGGGCCGGATATGATAAAGGTTATTGTTTTAAGCCGAAATCTCACATTTGACAGGAGTATGGATATTGCTGTTGAAATGGAAGGGGTTATAGGAGATGAAGAAAGCGGGAAGCATAAGCCTTTAAGTGATTTGATGCTTGTACTTGCTAAGAGAAGTAATGTATCCAAAGATAAAAGAAAACAGATTAGGGAATTGGCGGGTGATTTGTTAAGAGTGCCGCGGTTTGAAATAGATAATCAGTATGAGGACTATAACTTTATTCCCGTGGCACAGAAGTGGGGATTTGAGACAGGAATCAGCCGGATTTTTAAGAATACATATCATTTAATCGTTGTATCCCCGTTCCTTTCAACAACTGTTGTAAAGCAGATAACAGAAGGCAGGCAGACAACCGCTCTTATTACAAGAATTGGTTCTGTGACTCCTGAGATTTTCAAACGGTTTCAGCAGGTATATGTGCCGGTTGACGGTTTGGAGAATAACAATTTACTGGAAGAGGAGGATTACGGGGAAAAAAGAGACCTTCATGCAAAGATAATTTTTGCAGGTAAAAATACCGGTGATTATTTGTATCTGGGTTCGTTAAATACAACAGCAAATGCGTTTTACCGTAACGTGGAGTTTATGCTGGAACTTAAATTCAAGCCATACAAAACTTCATTCCAAAATGTCTTAGATGACTTGGTGCCTGAAAAGAACAGTGCTTTTAAGCAGTTGGAAAGCGTAGAGGAGGATGCTGTCTCTATTGAGGAAGAGGAGCATATGACTGGCTTTTTTGATGCAATTCATGTTATAAAGAATGCAGAAGTTGTACCTGATAAAGACGGAAAAGGGTACAGCATTGTCATTCATGCAAGTCATCCCCAAAAGCCGGCAGCAATCCGTCCCATGTTTTGGACTCCCCGCAGAGGAATTAAGGCAGACGGCCTTGATTTGGAAGAAACTGTAATTTTCCAGGGTATGGCAGTAAAAGAGTTATCTGAATTTTATGTGATTGGGCGTGGGGGTGCTTATTGTGTTGCAAAAATTCCCACAAAAAATATACCAAAAGAACGTGATGATGCAATCTTTAAGGATATTATTAAAGGAAAAAACGGTTTTTTGGCATATATGCTTTTTCTGTTATCTGATGATTACGCTGCCGCAAGCATGGAGATGGGTGAGTTTCAAAAGATTCTGGATATGGCTGATGGAAAATCCGGTTATAAAATTTCGCCGGCAATATACGAGAAATTACTGAGGACGGCTGCATTTGAGCCAAAAAAGCTGGATGCTGTTGTTGATGTAATGAAGCGTCTTGATAAAGAGAGTGTAGATGACAATTTCCGGCAGATTGTATCTATGTTTAAGCAGGCGGCAGCTTTGAATGCAAAGAGGAGGAAACGCAGATGAAACCCATGGATTTTCAGGAGGAGACTGCCCGGCGTATCTTTCAAATATTTAAATCCGGTAAGCAAAACCGCGTATTGCTTGCGGATGAAGTGGGGCTTGGAAAGACAATCGTTGCAAGCGCGGTAGTGCGCAAAGTTGCAGACTGGCAGAGGGAAGAAAAAAAGAAAACCAATAATACAGAGCCCTTTAAGGTTATATATATCTGCTCAAATATAAATATTGCAAATCAGAATTACAGAAAACTTGGAATAGCCGAGGAGGACTGTCTTAATTTTAATGAAAGCCGGCTGTCCATGCAGCATTTGAAGATATATGAAAAGCAGGGAGAACGGTCAGAGGAACAGTTAATTCCAATGACTCCTGCCACATCTTTTTCCATGACAGGAGGGCAGGGTATTCAAAGCGAACGTGCCCTGATTTATGCTGTTTTAAGCCATCATGAATTTTTCTCCCATCATAAGGCAAGACTTAGCAGGTTTATGAAGTTCCAACAGAATCTTGTGCATTGGGAGGATTATACCAATGATATGGTAAACAGGGTAAATAATTGTAATAAACTTAATCCTTCCTATGTTGATGATATGTTAGCGGCAGTGGAAAGGCATCTATGCGCAAAACCGGAGCTGTATGATTATTTAAAGCAGGCCTGCAGTGTGGGAAAACCGGAAAATCTTGATTGGAGGCCGCATCAGGATGCCATTAATTCACTGAGGAAAATATTTGCCGGGATAAGCCTGGAGTTGTTAAAACCGGAACTTGTTATTATGGATGAATTTCAGAGATTCAAGGATTTAATTGCCTCTGATGATGAAAGTACCGGAAATGCTCAATTGGATGAGCAGAAAATGCTTACAGGAAAGTTCTTAAAAGAAGGCGGGACAAAGGTTTTATTGCTTTCCGCTACGCCATATAAGCCATTTTCTACCCTAAATGAGCAGGCAGCAGGCGAAGAAGGGCATTACAAAGAATTTATCAGAGTATTTGATTTTCTATATGGGGATGACAGGAAAAGAGCAGAGTTTCATCAGGTTTGGGATGACTATTCAGGAAATCTTAAAGAATTACAGACAGATGACTTTACGCTGCTTTTGGCGGCAAAGAAAAGGGCAGAGAACAAAATGTATGAAGTTATGTGCCGTACCGAAAGAAGAAACGGTAATATTTTTGATAACAGTAAGGCAGTAGAATTATCCGCCGATAATCTTAGCATAGAAGATATAGCGTCATATTTAGAGATGCAGGAGCTGATGGATAAGGCGGGACTTGGGAAGTTTCCGGTGGAATATGTAAAATCAGCGCCGTATCTCATGTCTTTTATGAACTATGCCGAAAAAAGGAATATTGACAAGTGCCTGGGGGATAATAGAAAGATTCCAATAATTTCTGATTCCTCAACCTTATTTTTGAGCTGGGAAAAATTGAACAGATATGATGAAATTCCCTGCAATAACGGGAGAATGAAAAAACTTTTTGAGGAAGCATTTGGGGACAACCATGCAGAACTGTTGTTATGGATTCCGGCATCAAGGCCATATTATAAATGCGGTTCGAAAACAGGGAAAATATTTTCAAAAAATGCAGGATATTCTAAGATTCTTGTATTTTCCGGATGGGAGATGGTTCCCCGCGTGATTGCCGGTATGACTTCATACGAAGCAGAGCGGAGGGCATTAAACCAATTGGAGAAGAAAGGCGGGAAAAAGTATTTTGCCAGGGAGCGTGAGGAGGGTGATAATAAAAAAGCGAGAAGAGCAGTGACACAGCGGTTAAAGAATGAGATGGAGGATGTACTGGTATATCCCTCCGCTGCTTTAGCGGGCCTTTATGATGCAAATGAGTTTTTAGACCATAGGATTAGTGAGATTCGCAGAGAGGTAAGGGCAAGAGTCCATAAGCTGTTAATTGATTTTAATGGGAAACGCAGACTTCCTAAGATACAGAAAAGTGCAGGACAGATTGCGGCTCTTTTATATGCGCTGGATGGTTATGATTATGAGGAGGAATTGAAAGGAATCCCGGCAGATGTAGAGCCGTTTTTCACCGATTTGGCAATTGCAGGGCCTGCAATATGTGCATACAGGATTTTTTCACATTCAACAGATGCAAGGAAACTTTCTGAATCAATTGGGAAGAATTTTACTGCACTGTTTAATAAGCAGGAGTCATTGGCCTTGATGGACGTTCTTTATCAGAATAAACTGCCGTATTATGAGAATGTGGCAGCTTACTGTGTGGACGGAAATCTCCAGGCAGTTCTTGATGAATATGCATTTGTCACGGGTGGAAGCGGTAAAACCCTGCAAGCCGATATGTCCGCAGGATTTATAGATACTGCCACTTTTCAGATTGAAACGAAGGAAAATTATGTTGGCGAAAGCAGGAGTACAAGCCGCATCAGAACCCATTTTGCAGTGGGATATTTCAACGCCTATGTGAATGAAAAGACTATGCAGAGAACGGAGAACATCAGAAAAGCCTTTAATTCCCCGTTTAAGCCTTTTGTTCTTGCAACAACATCCATTGGACAGGAGGGGTTGGATTTCCATTTATATTCAAGAAAGATAATGCATTGGAATCTTCCTTCAAATCCAATTGATTTGGAGCAGCGGGAAGGCAGAATCAATCGTTATATGTGTCATGCCATCAGGCAGAATCTGGGTGAATCAGAGTATGCGAAAGGAATACGGGGTAAAGATATCTGGAATTCCATTTTTTCCAATGCAAAGAAAGGACTGAAAGGAGAATATTCTGAACTTGTACCATACTGGTGCCTGCCGAATGATTTCAATTTTACAAGAAAGATTGAAAGAATTGTTCCTATGTATCCATACAGCATGGATGTTTCTAAATACGAAAGAATAATTTCTATTCTGGCAATTTACAGGCTTACACTTGGACAGCCAAAGCAGGAAGAATTGTTGGAAGCTTTAAAGAGAGAAAATATAGATGAAGCAGTTTTGAATGAACTGTATATGAATCTGTCTCCCTGGGAACATAAAGTGCGCAGGGCAGAAATATACCAGTGAGCCAAATGTGTATGCTCTTTAGTATAATAAGGCGGAGGATGAGAAAATGATTGAATTATATTATGCCGAGGATGACGGTAATATTGCAGGTGTTGTGAAAGAATATCTGGAAAAGAAAAACTTTAAGGTGACGGTATACAGTACGATTTCAGGGGTCAGGCAGGCCCTGGAAAATCATGTGCCATCCGTTATTTTGCTGGATTGGAATATGCCGGATGGCAGGGGAGACGGTCTGTGTCATTGGATTCGCAGCAGGTGGAAGGAGCTTCCCATAATATTTATTACGGTTCGGGGTGATTCCCAGGATATTGTTTCCGGTTTTCAAAACGGTGCGGATGATTATGTGGTAAAACCTTTTGAGTTAAGCGTGCTCCATTCAAGGCTTAAGGCAGTGCTTCGGAGGTCAGGAAATGCAGCGGAGCAGTATTTGTCCTGTGACGGGATTATGATGGATTTAAGCCGCAGAACGGTTTCCCAGGGGGCTGAGGAAATAGAATTAAGCGCATCAGAGTATGAGCTGCTGTTATATCTTTTGCAGAATAAGGGAAGGACTCTCACCAGAGAAAAAATATTAGAACAGGTGTGGGATGTAAACGGTAACTTTGTGAATGACAATACCCTGACGGTTACCATGAAACGTCTGCGGGACAAGCTGCACCAGCCGTCCTGCCTGAAAACAGTCAGAAGCGTGGGATACCGTATGGAGGATACCATATGAGCGGGCGGAAAAACTTTGTGTTTGCACTTGGATTTGCGGCAGCGGTTGGTTTAATTGCTTCTGCCGTTGCAGTCATGCTTGTTTCCTGGCATTACAGCAGGATTTCCTTTGATTTGGTAAATGTTATCTGCGGGGAAGTGGCAGAAGAAGAGCCGGAAATGAAAAATATAGTTTCCGCTGCGTTAAAAGAATATACCAGCGGAAATGAGGATGGCGTGGCGGTGAATGATTTCTTATCCGGTTTGGGATACCGCGTATCTGATTTTTCTGATTCTGCCGTTTCGTATCATATATTATTTGGGGCAGCAGGTTTTCTGGCAGGAATTTTTCTATTTCTGTTTACCTTTGCATTGCGCAACAAAACGGAAGAAAAACGCATACAGGCATTGTCCGATTATCTGGAACAGGTAAATACCGGAAAGGCGGTGATTCTCTCTACTTCAGGGGAAGATGCTTTTTCCAAGCTGGAGGATGAAATATATAAGACGGTAACATTTCTCTACCAGACAAGGGATAATGCAGTGCGGGCAAAAAATGATTTTGCGGAAAATCTGTCTAATATTGCACATCAGATAAAAACTCCCATCACTTCAATTTCTTTATCCCTGCAGACCTTATCCGAAACTCCGGCGCAAGGCGAATATGAAAAAGGCAGGCTGGAACAGATACAAAAGCAGTTGACCAGGCCTACCCGTTTAGAGGAGGCACTGCTTGTATTAGCCCGCCTTGACGCAGGCACATTGAAGTTTCAAAAAGAGAATGTGGATGTTTTTACGGTGCTTGTCCTTGCGGCAGACAATTTGCAGGAATTATTTGTAAACTCCGGCACATCCATCGATATTCCGGAATTGGGGGAGACGGTGATAACAGCCGATTTGGATTGGACCATGGAAGCGGTTATGAATGTAATGAAAAACTGTATGGAACATAATACAGGGGGATGTGTCCATTGCTCCTATGGGCAGAATCCCCTGTATACGGAAATACTCATTTGGGATGAGGGGAATGGATTTGCCAAAGAAGATATTCCCCATCTTTTTAAGCGGTTTTACCGGGGGCAGAATGCAGATGCGGGAGAAAACAGCCCAAATGGCGGCATCGGAATCGGCTTGGCTCTGTCAAAGGAGATTATAGAACATCAAAATGGGACAATCAGGGCTAAGAATATGCAAGACGGCGGCGCATGTTTTGAGATTCGGTTTTATAAACAGTAGATTTTATGGCTTCAGTCACCGAGCTGTAACTTTCATTTGCTACAATAGGGTTTATAAATCCCAAGGAGGTAACAAAAATGAATATCTTAACATGCGAAGAAGTTCGCAAGGTATATGGCTCTGGCAGTAATCAGATGGCTGCATTAGACAGGATTAATCTGACGGTGGAAAAAGGAGAATTTGTAGCGGTTGTGGGAGCGTCCGGTTCAGGAAAATCTACACTGCTGCATATTCTTGGAAGCGTGGATAAACCTACAAGCGGAAAAGTTACAATAGACGGGACAGATCTTTCCAAACTGAATCAGACCCAGGCGGCAATTTTCCGCAGGAGAAAAGTTGGTCTTGTGTATCAGTTTTATAACCTGATTCCAACGCTTACGGTGGAGAAAAACATTCTTATGCCCCTTGCCCTTGATAAGAAGAAGCCAAACAAAGAGTATTTTGATAAGGTTGTGGGTTCCCTTGGCATTGAAGGCCGTTTACAAGCCCTGCCCAGCCAGTTATCAGGCGGGCAGCAGCAGAGGGTTGCCATAGCCCGTTCCCTGATTTATCGTCCTGCCCTGCTATTGGCAGATGAGCCTACGGGAAACCTGGATCAGAAAAATTCCAGGGAAATCATTGATATGCTAAAACTCTCCAACCGCAGCCTGGAGCAGACGATTGTGCTGATTACCCATGATGAGAAGGTGGCCCTGGAAGCAGACCGTATCATAACCATCGAGGATGGGCGTATTATAAATGACGAGGGGCGGAGGTGACATCTATGTGGAAAGATTATTCATCAGGTTATATAAAAAACAACCGTTCATCGGGCATGTCTGTTATGATTGCGGCATTTATTTCAGCCTTGCTGTTATCATTGCTCTTGGGAGTATTTTATAATCTATGGAAATATGAAATCGAAAGAATTAAAGAGGAAGAAGGTGGCTGGCAGAGCCGGATTGTGGGAGAACTTGATAAAGATGATATTGCAGTCATAAAGAGTTTTGCCAATGTAAAAGATGTGGTT
Source organism: uncultured Lachnospiraceae bacterium (assembly GCA_947630855.1). GTDB lineage: Bacteria > Bacillota > Clostridia > Lachnospirales > Lachnospiraceae > Roseburia_B. The sequence continues at coordinate 8,657 of CANRJF010000039.1, read as the reverse complement.
ATAAATGAAAAGGGTACAAAGGAGCAGGAAGCCATGACAGATATTTATTTTGATGACATGGGGGATGTTCTTAGCGATACGCCGCAGATTGCCAGGATGCTGGGAGTTTCATCAGAAAAGATAATGTATAACCATGAACTTCTTGCAATGTATATGATACGTGACCCAAAAGATACGGCGCCAAGGCTGATTTTTCCGCTGTTTATTCTGATAACGGGAATTGCGTCTTTGTCTTTAATCATTGTCATTCATAATTCCTTTGCAGTGTCTATGAATGCCAGAATCCATCAGTTTGGAATTTTTTCCAGTATCGGAGCCACGCCAAAACAGATACGTTCCTGTCTTTTACAGGAAGCGGCTGCATTATGTATTCTTCCGGTTTTAGCCGGAAATCTGTCTGGCATTTTAGCAAGTATGGGGCTGATTCATATATTAAACCGATTGGCAGAGGGCATGGAAGGCAGGCATGAATCAGTATTCGGTTACCACCCGTTGGTTTTGGCGGCATCCCTTCTTTTGACGGCAGTAACCATATGGATTTCCGCCTGGATGCCGGCCAGAAAATTAAGCAGGCTGACACCATTAGAAGCCATTAAAAATACAGGTGAATTACAGTTAAAGCGCAGGAAAAAATCTCCCCTGCTTACATGTTTTTTCGGAATGGAAGGGGAACTGGCAGGAAGTGCATTGAAAGCACAGAAAAAAGCCCTGCGGACGGCATCCTTAAGCTTACTGTTTTCTTTTCTTGCCTTTACCATTATGCAGTCATTTTTTACACTTTCAAATATCAGTACGAGGGAAACCTACTTTGAGCGTTATCAGGATGTGTGGGATATTATGGTTACAGTAAAGGATACGGATGTGGATTCTTTTAATGAAACGGAAAAAATACAGGGGATTCCGGAAATACGAAGCGCCATTGCATATCAAAGGGCGGAGGCAAAAAGAATCATTTCGGAAGATGAAATAAGCGAAGATATGAAGTCCTTTGGCGGCTTTTCCCAGGCAGGACAGCAGGATGTGAAGGAGACAAAAGGGGGATGGCTTGTAAATGCTCCCGTTGTCATACTGGATGATGCCAGTTTTTTAGCATACTGTGAACAGATTGGAATTACGCCGGGGCTTGACGGGGCAGTGATATGGAATCAGATACGTGATGTGACAAATCCCGATTTCAGGCATCCAAAGTATATGCCCTATGTGAAGGGGGAAAATTCCACAAGTATTTTAAGGCAGTCCGGCAATGAGGAAATCACAGCAGAGATTCCTGTTTTGTGCTATACGGATAAAGTACCTGTTTTGAGAGAGGAATATGCAACCCTTGATTATTATGAACTGGTGCATTTCCTTCCCGTGTCCCTGTGGAAAGAAATCAAGGGGCAGATTGGAGGCTGCAGGGAGGATACCTTTATCTGTATGCTTGCCAGGGAAAATGTGACATTAGGGGAACTGGATGCTTTGCAGGGACAGGTAGAGGGCCTGATTGGGGGAAACTATCATACAGAAAGCGAGAACCGTATCCGTAAAACAGAGATGAATGATAAACAGATACAGGGGATGATGACCATATTTGGCAGTTTCTGTGTTCTGCTGGCGGTTATCGGCATTGGAAATGTGTTTTCCAATACGCTGGGTTTTGTCCGTCAGCGAAAAAGGGAATTTGCAAGGTATATGTCTGTGGGAATGACGCCGGAGGAGATTAGGAAAATGTTTTGTATTGAGGCTCTTACCATTGCAGTGCGTCCGATTTTGATTACCCTGCCGATTGCAGTCGTTACAGTAGGATATATGCTTAAAGCCAGCTATATGGAAGCGGGAGAATTTCTTGCCGAAGCGCCGCTTATTCCCGTTGGGGTTTTTATGCTGGCTATTTTGGGGACTGTGGCACTGGCATATTATATTGGCTGGAGGAATATGCGCAGAATCAATTTGGCGGAGGTTTTACGGGATGATACCATGATGTAAAGTGCGCCGGATGCGGTCACGCCAGCGGCCGCATCCGGCCCGTTTTTATGAAGCATTTGTGCCGAGGACGGCATGGGCACAAGTATGGACGGTCATGCAGTAATAAATCATATAAATTACAAAGGTGAGCAGAATAGCGATAAATGTAGGAATATACAACATAAGGCTTTCTTTCAGAATGTTCTGCATAAGGGCTGTTTTATATACGATTGTTGCAAAGATACAGTCTGTCAGTCCCAATAAAAACGGAATACTGAAAAAAGTAATGGTCTGCTTTTTTATTATTTTTTTCACCGTTCTGTCAGTGTATCCCATTTTTCTTAGAATTTCATAATCATCCTTTGCGTCGGTTATGGCAGAAATATTGTTAAAATAAAGGATGCTGCCCGTTGCGATAAAAAACAGTATTACAAGAAATCCAATTAACAGGAAAGTTGAACTGCTCAGGGAAAATATCTCATGTATCCTGTGGGAGTTTCCCTGTAAATAAGGGCTGCCATTTAAATATTCCGATAGCTCAAGAAATAAAGCCTCATTATCTTTGATTGACTCTCCATTGATACTTAAGACTTTTGTTTCGGGAGAAAGTCTTTCTTCCATGGTATGATACAAATTGTCACTCACAATCAAAGTACCAACGCTGTTTGCAAATGATATGGGATTATCCAAAGTAGCTGCGGTTACAGTGACAGGTATTTCTTCATTACCGATAAGCAAAGAATACACATTGCCTGTTTCTTTTTTGTATGAATCTGACTGATATTTTACTAAAATACACTCTTTATCGCCCGGCTTTTCCATGCGTTTTAGTGCCTTTTTTCTCCCCTGTGCCTCTAAGAGGGAAATATAGTCTGAATAAGAGATACATTCAAACCCTGCTTTTCGCAGGATTTTTTCGTTATCCGAATCCCCTTTAGAGTTTCCGACACTGTATTCCGCAGGCAGCTGCCCGGAAGCAGATGTAACCTTGTAAATATTGGTTTGCAGGAATGTGACATTATTTTGGGAGGAATATTTGTTTACAATTTGTCTGACTGCATCTGTTTCGCTTTCATCTTCAATCCTGCATTCAATTTCTGACGGCGCCATGCGTGATACCGCAGCGATGGGGTAGTATAAAGATAAAGCCATAACGCTGGAAACGGTCAGTGTCGCCGCCGATAACAGTGTGAGCATGATTAAAGTCCTGGAGTTTGAACGCATACGGTATATGAAATTGGGGGAAGTAATGATTTTTATTTCCGTATAAAATCTCCTTTTGTTGTTTTTGCTTCTCTGCACTGCAAAAGGAAGAAAGGATGCAATAAAGAGTATTGTCCCCAAAACGATGAGTACGAGTGTCATCATGGCAACAGGAGAAAAACCTATGGTAAACCAAACGGATTTTGCTCCCCTTAGAATATCCAATGCAAGAATATACCCCATAATAATGGAGCCAAAGCCAATGATGGCAGGGAGGGCATGGAATTTCATTTTTCGTTCCGCACTTTTTTCAAACCGCACTAATCCCATAAGGGATGTTTTGAAGAGAAACCTGCTGTTTGACAGCAATAGTACAATCACGATGGCAAAAATAAAGCAGGCTGTTTTTGCAATGGCATGGATATTGAAAAATGGTATTTCTGAATTATTGACAGTCAAATCCAGTAACCTGGTTATGCCAAAAACAATGCCTTTATGAAAAACACCGCCGAGAAGTATTCCTGCTATAAAGGCTATAAAACAGACCAGTAAATTTTCTGTTGTCAGCAGCGATAATACTGTGGTTTTTCTATATCCCAATAATGCGTAAATGCCAAGTTCTTTCATCCGGCGGCGCAAAAAGAAACGGTTGGAGTATGACATATAGAAAATAACAAATGCCATTAAAAATACGGAGATTACGCTGCACATGGTTTCAACCCGCCCGTCACCGGATATCTTTTCCAGCATAACTCTGTTCATTGAGAAGGAAGTAAATGCAAAAAAGACAGTAATCACAAATGAGACAGAAAGCAGGTAAAGGGCGTAGAATGAAAAATTGTTTTTCGGGTTTTTAAGTGCTATTGATAAATTGTTCATGGATTTTATCCTCCTTATCTTTCCGTATCCAATCTGGCTGTTTCCCGTGCAATTGCTTCATAAAATGTCCGTCTGTCGGCATCCTGTTTAAGAAGTTCCCGTATAATGCTTCCGTCTTTGAAAATCAGAATACGGTTAGCAAAACTTGCTGCGTATGCATCATGTGTGACCATGAGTATCGTGGTATGCAGTTCCTCATTTGCTTCTTTTAAAGTTTTTAACAGTTCGGTGGCAGAGCTTGAATCCAATGCCCCTGTGGGCTCATCGGCAAATAAAATACTGGGCTGTTTTACAATGGCTCTTGCAGCCGATGCCCGCTGTCTCTGCCCGCCGGACAGCTCGCCTGGATATTTGTCTAACTGAGATGCAATGCCAAACCGTTGTGCTAAATTTTCCACCATTTTTTCAATTTTTTCAGGGGGAAGTTTTTGCAAGGTGAGGGGGACAGAGATGTTTTCCCGGATGGTAAGGCTGTCAAGCAAAAAGTATTCCTGAAAAATAAATCCAAGATGATCCCTGCGGAAATCTGCTGCACCTGTGTCGCTCAGTTGTATTAAATTAACGCCATTGATTACAATGCTGCCGCTTGTGGGCGTATCTATGGTGGAGAGAACATTAAGCAATGTAGTCTTTCCGGAGCCGGAAGCCCCCATAATAGCGATAAATTCGCTCATGGACACATTGAAGGATACTTTATTTAGGCTTGGACGCTGCCCTTTGGCATAAATTTTTGTTACCTCATTTGCTTTTAATAATGCTTGCATAGTTTAATCTCCTTTTTGGTTGATGGGTGTATTGTACTTTTTCTGGTTTGAAAGTGGATGAGTAAATCGGGCATTTTTTGTGATTTTGAAAAACGGGTGGTTACAAGAGAAGATTTGTGGTAATATAATAGCATTTAAAGGCAATTGGTAATGGAGAGATGAAGAATTTATATATTTGATAACAGCATATTTCCCTGACAGTAAACAATGGGAAGAGGGGTTTAAGACCAGAAAGGAGCGTTGATTGTATGTTGTGTATGGAATGTGGTGCAAATGCCGATAAGGGATATACAACTGATGTTACAGACTTAGGAAACTGCCTTGTGATTGTGAGGAATGTTCCCTGTTATAAATGTACAGAATGTAATGAAATTATTTATACGGCTGATGTAATTAAGCGGTTGGAGGGGATTTTGGAGCAGGCTAAGAAAATGATGCAGGAAATTGCAATCATTGACTATGGCAAGGCGGCATAGAGGGCTTGCGGTTATATACAGCTTTCTGCTTACAGTTTTTTAGCAAATGTTTTAGTATTTTTATATGAATTTTTCAGTATCCCGATTGTGGGTCATGATTTACAGGATTACTATCCTATAAGTGCAGGCTTATCAATTATTGATAAAATAAAAATGTAAAAAGTTCTTGACATTTCTTTGCTCTGATATTATCATAATGTAAAAAGTATTTGACATTTCAAATTAGATTTAATATCGAAAGGAGCAAAGTATTATGCCGGTAGGAGCAATGATTTTTTTAGGAATTGTTTTGTTGGTGTTTACTGTATTGGATATTTTCATGTTGGTATCACTCTTAAAACCAGGAGATGAACGAAATCAGATTATTGTGTGGGAAGCCAGTTCGTTTACTTTGTTTGCATTGATTGGAGCAAATATATTAGATGTCATTGAGAACTTTGTAAGGGCACAGCCAATGGCTCAAAATCCTTTTATCCAACTGGAAGTTGCCGCTATTATCTATTTTGCAGCTCTCATGTTTTATAAAAGAAAGCATGGCGGCTGATATGGAAAATACAATCTGAAATAAGCGGAAGGAATTAGGTTTATCCCAGATTTCCTATAAGTTTTCCTTGTCCCAGAATGAGTGTTGCAAGAAAAATAATAGCTAAGGCAATTTTATTCCCGCGAGCAACGAGCCAAGTGACTGCTTGCAGGAATTTAGCGACTGCCGCGAGGGGTGCTGTGTGCCGGTGGCACACGTTAAGCGCCGACCGAAGCGGAGCGTAGACCAAATACCCCGCTGCTCTGCAGCGTTGCAAATTTGATACCTCGTTGCTTGCAGCGGGGTCTTTGATTGCAGTATTCTATTCCGTTTCATGCACTTATTTGCTGCTCGTTAAATATCCTTAGCTTTCATCTTGTTTAATTCCTTTTGCTTAAACTCATATCTACCTATAATCCAAAGCAGAAGTGCTGCAACAAAAAATACGATATAGGCGATAATCCCTTCTGTGGGTAGGGTCATTTTCATAATACAAAGTTGATATACCATTGTGCCAATACCAGCTAATGGTAATAGTCCTCCTAAAAACCAATACTTTGCTGCGCTCAGTTTTTCATGTAAAACCAATAAAGCAATGGCAATAATTACGATAATCCAATGTTTCATGCTGTTTTTACTCCTTTCATATTGATTTGAATATAATTGATTATAACATAAATGAATTTAAAATTAATATGAAAAGAAAAATAAAATTCATTAATTTTGTAAAACGGAATATTGGGACTGCTGTTCTATGCATTTTTAACAAGTTAAAACATGAAAAAAGCAAGATTACGGCAAGGTTAGTGTATGCTAAGATTAAAAATGCGGCGTTCAGCGTGAAGAATGAAGTCCTTGAAATGATTGAGCGTGTACAGGAGAAAATGGGCAGGCTTGCACTCCCGATAGTAAGCGCAAAATACTTTGCGAAAATCCCCAACAGGGATAAGGTACAGGACATTGAGAACGCTAAAAATTTTTTGGAGCGCAACAGCATAACCACTTTTGCACAGTTGGAAAAGTATAAAACAGATAAGGGGAAAGAGTTTGACAGTTGGGAGCAGATTTTCATACCCAAGCGGCATAGGCTGGAACAGCTAAAGGAACTTGCAAAAGCCTATGCGGACTATGAGCCATAATCCGTTGCACTTCCGTCTGGTTTACATAATTCAACCGTTCCATTCAATGAAACAGAAGCAGTATTTTTTAGTGAAGAAGATATGGCGATCTCGTTTGGCGTGTCTGGATATTCTCCCTCCGTAATTCCATTCAGAAATATATTTTCAAAAACGCTTTTATTTTGTGCACTGATTGCAATAGGCTGTTCTTTTATAGAATATCCTGCTTCGGAAGAAACCGTATTGTGCCACCCGGCAGCCTCTACCTCCGGGCGTGCTGAAATAAAGGAAGCCGTTTGCGTGTCAATAGAATGAAACTCATAATGCCAATTCCCGCTTTCCTCCATCTGATGTTGTGTTACCCCCTGTAAATACATATCGGCAAGCCCAAACATGACGGCAGCCAAAAGTACCGCAAGGGTAATACAAATTCGGGTCATTTTGCTTTGCCTGCGGTGGATTTTTGCAGATATAGGAACAAGTTTAAGATAATGTTTCATTAGCTGTCCCTCCCAAATCTGTAAGAATACCGTCACTCACGCGGAATACCCTGTCAACAGAAGCAGTTAAATTGTTATTATGTCTAATCATCAAAAAAATTTCCATAAAATAATAACCTCCTTTTTTCAAAGGATAGCAGGGGCAGCTTACAATCCGGTGAATTTAACCTTACGATTTCGTAAGGAAAGAGACTGAAAAGGTAGTTTCCTCATGAAAAATTCTTTGAACGGAAATAAGCCCGCCTTGTCCCTCTATGATAGATTTTGCAAGAGGTAGTCCTAATCCAATTCCCGGAGTGTTGAGAGAATATTTGCTGCGGCAAAAGCGTTGGAAAATATGATGTATATCTTCCGGGGCAATCCCGCTTCCGTTATCGGGAACTAAAATCCGTAACATAGTTGGTGTACTTTCCCAAGTAATTCTAATTATTCCTTCCGTTTTTGTATGGTCTAAAGCATTTTTCACAAGGTTTCCAATCGATTCACTTGTCCAGTCCATATCGCAAATGACTGTTTGATTAGGTGTTCCATTTACAATAATCTGTTTTCTTTTCTGTGTAGCCCTTGTCGTAAGCTCGCTGATTGCAATGCTTCCAACTATTTTCCTGGCAACGCTGTCAAAAGGGTAGAATTTCCCCACGGTGTGTTTGGTTTCATATTCATGTAACCGGTTTTGAAATTCAAAGTCAATACTTTTTCAGAGAAGGTGGGAATACTATTTAGTTTCCAGTTGTTTGCATTTGGATTTTCCTACGAATTGCACGCAAAATTTAGAATCTGTCTGCCAATAGTCATTGCAATCGGTCTTGCTCTATGATAAAATAAGTGCGTACAATATTTTAGTTTAGCGTGCAGAAAGTTGGTGCCTACTTGAATAAAAAAGAAATTGCAGAAAAGGTAATTATAAATAATGGCGGGATTGCAAAAACCGCCGACTTTACGGCGACTGGTATGAAGAATTATGAGGTGGCGGCACTCTGTAAAGAAGGTTTTATTGAAAGAATCCGCCGAGGTTTTTATCAGCTTCCTAACAGTAATCAAATAACAGAGGAGCAGTTAATACAAGAGCTTCTTCCACAGGGAATTGTTTGCGTTGAATCTGCCTTGTTTCATTATAGGTATAGTGATTTTGCTCCTCGTGAATGGTCTGTTGCTGTGCCGAGAACTGCGTCCCGTGCCATAAAGAAAATAGAGGAATTTCCGATTAAGGCTTACTATATTCAAAAGGACTTTTTGCAAATCGGGAAATC
>CANRJF010000038.1 GCA_947630855.1 uncultured Lachnospiraceae bacterium | reverse complement strand
TATAAGCAGATAGAGCCGGAGTGCCGAGAGGGTGTCAGAGAAAAATTAGAACATATGAAAAAGTTGTGTGAGGAACGTAACAGTTTGTATGAGAAACAGAATGAGTTGAAGGGGCAGAGGGAGAAATTGGAGAGGAGCTTTGTGAGATAATAAAAGATATAATGTAAAAGCAAAGGGCGGGCAATGTATGACCTGCCTTTTCTTTAGTGATATTTTATAACATGGTGCTAGCACCATGTAGAAGATGGGTAGTTAAGAGATGATATTCTGAATAAATTGGTTGTAGTAAGTTGTCTAACAAAATTTGAAAAAATGTAATTAGAAATATAATAATATATTGCACTTGTATGTACAATTGCGAAATTATGGTCGTTGTGATATACTTGTTTTCAGAAATGTGCTGTGGCGGGTATGAATAACGATAAATTGGTATAGATATTACGGGCTCTGATTTTTGTTGTGTGAATTTAAAGGAAGGAGATTTATGGTCAACAAAGGGTATTATATTCAGATAATTAAAAAGGATGAACTATATTATTTTCAATTATGGTATCGTGGGAAACAAGAGATGGGAAATTCTATAGGGTATGAATCTGCTGAAGAATGTAAAAAAGGGTTGCTTCAATTCAAAAAAATTCTATCTACGATTAGCATAACTGAAATTGAAAAATTTGTGAAAATTCATCGGTTAAATGTTAGACAATATATTTATCAGTTTTATGATGAGGATGGGAATATTTTGTATACTAGCAGGAACTTAGAAACAAAAACGAATTGTCAGAAATCAATGGCGAGCACATATAGAAATTTGGTGGATGCAGATATCAAATGATATTTGTTTCTACATAATTAATGGATTAAGTAGGAGGAAGATTGATGGGGACTTGGTGGATAATTTTGGTAGTAGTTGTAGCGATTTGTGTGAATGCAGTAGGGGCATTTTTTATGAGGAACGCTGCTATCGAGAAAGGTTATGGTGATGATATTCATGCTTGGGCAATTTGCTTTTGGTTAAGTATTTTTGGGTATTTGTATGTAATTGCTTTGCCTGATAAAATTTTGCAGAGTCAGAATCAGCAGATTATCGATTTGATGAGAGGTGACAAAAATGAATAGATGTTCTAATTGCGGAAAAACAATATCTGAATATGCAACTATATGTCCACATTGTAAAGTGGAAATAAAACCGGGGTTATCCAATGCGGAAAGCACAAAGATATTTGCAGGTAAATATTCAGGAAGCATTGTAAGTGAAATCATAAATTATATTATTCCATCAATAATAATGCTGTTTATTATGATTATTCAAGAAACTGTGAATAAATCAGTTTTAGGAAATATAGGAACGGATGCTGTAGATGCATATGAGCTTTGCCAGAATAATATGGGCATTTTTAAGCGGTTTATGGTCCTGTTGGTTGTGTTTATCATATGTGGCATTGTTACCAATGTAATAATGAAGAAATTTGGGGATAAGAAGGTAATTCGAATTGTAATAGGCACCGTAGGAATTATTATATGTACTAGTATATTGGTATCAATGTGTGTAACTCCAAATGTTGGTGGAAGAGAAGATTTGATAGGCTATGTAAGGGTGCTAATTAGAACTATGGGTATGTTTTGTGGCTTATCTTATAGCTGTGCAGTGATAAGTATGAATTATTTTCTCGTTCAAAAGAATTATGTAATGACTATAGTAGAAGCACTACTGACAGTGGTTCTATTTGGCGTTGGTTCTTTCTTGTGTATTAATGTACTTATGTTAGGTATGAATGGTATTTATAATATGATTACTGCCGTTGTTGTGATGGCGATTGCTATTGTGCCAATATTTATAATTCCAAAGAAAAACCATAAAATAACAGTTGATAAGTAACGACATTTGCGTTACGATATTTCTTGGAAGGAGATGATGTAATGGAAAAGTCAACAACATTAAATTTAAGAGTAAATCCGACTGTTAAACAGCGTGCAGAAGATGTTCTATCACGCTTGGGAATACCAATGTCAACAGCTATTGATATGTATTTAAATCAAATTTCTTTGACTGGTGGAATACCTTTCACAGTAACATTGCCCAAAGCCCCACAGCTTATCAATGCAGATTTGATGACAACGGAAGAAATTCATGCACAGCTACAGGAAGGATATGATGATATGAAAGCTGGAAAGGTGCAGGATGCAGCATCCGCATTTGAAAAATTCAGGGAGAGCCATTAATTATGAAGCAATATACAGTACAGATTACAGATAAAGCGTTAGCTGATATGGAAGAAATTTATACTTATATTGCTGAACAGCTTCTTGCACCAGAAAATGCCATAGGACAATATAACAGGATCGCAGATGCAATACAGAATTTGAATGTATTTCCGGAACGCGTACGGATTATGGAGTCTGAACCGGAACATACTATGGGATTGAGACAGCTTCCAATAGACAATTTCTCGGTATTCTATGTTATTGAAGATAACCGGGTAGTAGTTACGAGAGTGTTGTATAGTGCGTCAGATATTAGCAGGAGATTATTAGAAACATAGAAAAATAACTTTTGAATACAAAAGGATGTGTGGTTCTAATATGGTTCTAAAAAATCTTAAAATCACAAAAACGACATGAAAATATGAATAATACAAGTCAAAAAAGCTATGAAAAGTGTATAAAAACACTACAATTTTGTTCTCGCCGAACCGTGAGGGTGGCAGGACAGTTGGTTCTGGTCGTGTGGCTACGATTGTTGAGTAACCTTTGATAGTGTCTACGAAAAGCTTTATTTTATGGGGCTTTCCGAGAAATCGGGGAGCCCTTTTTACATAATGAAATAGGTGAATAGAATAGCAGTAAATAGAGCTAACGGTGTCAAGAGAGGTTTGGAAAAATTTACGGTATAAATTTTGAATATTCAATCTTTTTAGGTTTTTTTCTTGTAATTGAGAGATGAATATGATAGTATAATGATTAAAAAGAGAAATTTTGCCATAGACAATAGGTGCAAGGTGTTACATATGGTGTATAAGTTTGGGAGACGCTTATTGAGGTGATGCCACCCCTTTGTCTAGCGGTGTTTTTTGTTTTGTTTAAGATAGTTCTTTGGAGAATGAGTATGCACCAGAATGAAACTACATTAACACCAATATTTAGATATATTATAACTAGATTAGAAGAAAATATTACAATTGATAATAAAAATTGCATTTTAGAAATTAACAAATTTATTGAGAGTATAAGAGAGTATAATGAATCGTTTACTTCTGTAAAAATGTCTAATACGGATGAATTCATTTTTGATGTTACTATATCTTTATTAAAACAAGTAGAAGAAGACATAGAATCAGCAAAACTTTTTTGGCAAAAAAGTTTGTTGGAAATTGAAAATCAACAATGTGCAAATTGTCAAGTTTGTAAAAATTGTAGATTGTATTATTGGCATGAATTAGGTGAAATTTTATTCCAGATAGAAAATTGTTATAAACAAGACAAATCGTATATTCCGTTAAGGATATTGCCAAGGAGAATATATAAACATCTAGAACCTTCAGCAAATTTGAAGGAAATATACCAGAAAAAGTCTAAGTTTGAAAGAGTTAATTTAAAAGATTATATTTTAATTTTGAAAGGTATGAGTTCGTCTACACCGTCAATTCTAAATAGTGTTTTTGATACTGATGAATATGATGGTGGTGGGATATATATAAATTATCAAGGTATAGGCATCGTGATAGATCCGGGGTATCATTTTGTGCGAAACTTGCATCATTATGGGCTTAATGTATTAGACATTAACTTGGTTATTATTACGCATGAGCACATTGATCATAATAATGATATGAGGCTAATAGATGATTTGAATGCAACAGTATCAAATGGTCATAGGATTGTTTGGCTTATGGATGAAGTCTCGTACAATGTGGCCAATATTTACCAAAAAAGTGAAACGGGTTTTTCTGAGAAAAACAATTTACTTATAAAAATTTATCCACAGAATGAGTTCAAATTGTCTTGTTATGATGGAAAATTAGAGGAGATTGATAATTTAATAAAATTTGTGTTTTTTAAGACTGAACATATTTTTTCTTGTGATAAAAAGCTTAAAAAGCATACTTTTGGATGTCGTTTTACATTTTTAGAAGATAATAGATGTTTGGTATATACGTCTGATACTAGATATTTTCCAGAAATATCAAAAGAATTAAAATATGCAGATATTGTAATAGCAAATATAAGTGGTGTATATGAAGATGATTATATGCTTGTAAAACCAAAAGAGAGACATTTGGGTTATTATGGTTGTTTTTCTATTTTGAAAGATTGTTATTTAGAATATGAACATGCTCCAAAATTATTCATGATTTCGGAATTTTGGAATGGTCAAAATGATATTAGATATGATGTAGCTAAACAAATGCAAGAGAATATTATAAATATTGGGATAAAAGAAACTCGCATTGTTCCGGCTGAAAAGGGTATGTATGTACAAATCTCGGATGCATATTTAAGATGTAACCAATGTGGGAAGTTTTGTGAAAAATATCTTATTAAGAGACCTTCAACTTTAACAGAGGCAGTTAAGATAGTATGTTCAGAATGTTATTACGAATGAAGGCGCCAAGATGAAAAAAGAACAATTCATTTATGAGTTAATTGATAATTATTTGTATTATGTGAATTTAAATAATATTGTTATGGAAAACTATACATGTAAAGAGCGTACTGCTAAAAGTTTAGATGTGGCCATTAAGGAATTAAAGTTATGTTTAGATTTTTACGATAAATTGTATGAGGCTGTAAAATCAGGTAGCATTGATGAAAAAATGGTCAATGTAAAATTGGAGTATATTATTACGTGCCTGAGTAATAAAGAAAAAAATACAATGATTAATGAGATTAAAAAACATTCTGCGGATTATATAGTTGGTGTTGATGAATTTTTGAAAAAGAATTTATTGTATGATGCAAAAGGAAAAGAACAAGTTATTTCACAGAAGACAATAGAACAATATATATTAGCTTTAAGACAAAAAGAAGAATTAATAATGTGTGGAAATGTTTAATTGAAAGTTGAAAGGGAATGATACTATGGGAAATGATGCAAGGCAAATGGCAGAGGTAAAAGAATGGCTTCAAGGTAGTTTTTTTTCGCATGAGAAAAAAAGAAATGATTTGTTTGGAGCAATCAGCTTGGGAGGAAGAATGGAATTAGAGCAAGAGGAAAATGAGTCATTAGGTTGTGTTCCCATAGAAGAAGTAGAAGAACTTTTAAAAAAATGTGCTTATGAGTTGGGAATGGCATATGAATAGTAGTGATTATATTTATGATTTTATATTAGAAGAAACTCAAGCTAATAATTGTGAGGAAATAGTAAATTATTTAACAATAAGAGAAAAATGGATAGGTTATTATAGTGAATTCGGATTTGCCTGCCCAACAACAAGTGATAATAATTTTAGAGATAGTTGGTTTCATTATCGTAAAATATACAAAGAAAGAAGCGAGAATGAAATAATTCGTCAAATTGCAAATTATGAAGAACATCTTCAAAGGGCAGAAAGAGATCTTGTTGTGAAATTTTTTCAAGATGTTTCATCAAGCTTGGAAAAGTGGTATTTATATGGTCTTAATTTACAGTTAGAGCCAATAGGAGAATATGATCAAATTATTGAACTATGGAAAAGAGAATCGGGATGTTTTGATAATGGAGACAAAATAAAAAATGGATGGGTGCGTTCATTATATTTATATTGTAAAAATAATAAAAAAACGCAAGATGATTTTTACAATATAGTTTTACATGTTTTTAAGGCATATATATGGAATAATGAAGTGAAAATTACACTTCAAAAATTGTTACATAAAATGAAAAATATTGTTTTAAAAGTAAGATTAGGTAGTTCTGAAATAGATAGAATGGACAAGGTTGGTCAACTAACAGAGCAATGTGTAACGTTATATGAGGAGTTAGTGGAATTTTGTAATAAACAAGCATTGAAAGAAGCTACTATTCTAGGAATAGAGTAAGAAGAGATGGGTAATGAATTAGATATGTACGTTTTTTGTATAACAAATAAACATTGACAATACTTTATGTTTTTGGACTCTGTCCAAACCCGATCTCAGGAATAAGACAGGGAATTTTTGGATATATTGTCAATGTCGAAGAGATAAGGCGGGAGAGGATTTTCTTAATTATGAAATCCTACTCTCTTCTTTTTTACAGGTTTTTGCCAGATACAGCATTTTTCTAAAGATATGTCACTTGGGAATACACTCTTAGTCTTTGTGACTTTCCGATACTGCCGGTTCAATCTTTCTATGATATTGGTAGTATAGATAATTCTTCTAAATTCACTTGAAAACTGAAAGAAACCTGACTGCTTCCTGCCGCAGTCCTTGAGGTGATGGGATGCTGAAGGATGCCACTTGTTTTGATTATCCAGATGTTCTTGTCACAGTAGGAGCACGTTGACCATACCATGCAGCTGGTATTAGAGCAGATGACAGACCTGAAAAGGCGACGTTTTGGCAGGTCAACAGAAAGACATGAGACTGAAAACCAGATTTCTTTTAAGGAAGTGGACGGACAAACGGATAAGGTTATGGAACAGAGCGACACTATACAAAGGTTGCAAGATAGAGCCGGATTGCAGGGAGGAAGTGTGGGCGAAAACTAGAGCGCATGAAAGAATTGTGCAAAGAGAGAAATAGTTTGTATTAGAGACAGAATGATTTGAATCCGCCTGATGTAATCACGTAATTCCTGCCAGGAAACATCTTCTGGATTTTTCTTTAAAATGTTTTGGAGATAGTCAAGATACGAACGGATATAAGTACAGTAGCTTTTGAGAGTAAGGTCAGAAAGACCACGGAGTGAGATCATCTCACGATAAAGATTAAAATATTTGTCCATAATGGAACCTCCTAAAATGCAGTGTTTATTAATAGTATCAATGAAAAAAGATAAACACCGGGAGGGGGACGGATAAAAATTTAAATATGCAGTTGTTGAAAATAAAAATACGTGGTAACATAAGCATAGCAGTTTACGTAGATATTTGGTTGTCGTGTGTGGTAACTCAACAATACAACATATCTGCAAAAACTGCTACCTTTATTTTAAAGTGGTGGGGAATTTATTGTAATTGGGGCTGGCCGTCGCGCTAGCGACTTGATACAATATAATCAATCGACTATATACAGGTTTTTAAATTGATTTTTAAAGGATGAGCTGGAGGCAGGGTTATGACCGAAGCAGAACAGAGGGCGGCAGCTACAAAATTTTATAATGACTGGCATGGGATTGGCGATGAAAAAAGTGACAGTCAGCGTTTTTGGATTGAGTTTTTTAGCAGGGTTTTGGGCATCGAAAATGTCACTCAGAAAATCATATTTGAGAAACGGGTTATCGTAGATGGGCAGACGAAGTTTATTGATGTTTATATACCGGAAACTAGAGTTCTGATTGAACAGAAGAGTATTGATAAAGAACTGGATAGAAAGACGCGTCAGTCAGATGGTTCGATGCGCACGCCATTTGAGCAGGCACGAAATTATGCACAATGGATGATACCGAACGAAACGCCATTATGGATTGTGGCTTGTAATTTTAGAACCTTTGAAATCCATGATATGAACAAGCCGAATGAGAATCCTGTTATTATTCGGTTAGAGGAATTGAGAAGCAAGTTTTCACTGTTTGGTTTTATGTTTAAGAAGGAAGTAAAAGAGCTTTCCCATGAAATGGAAATCTCCTTTCGGGCAGGAGAAATTGTGGGGACTCTTTATGATAAATTGATAGAACAATATAAAGAACCAGATGAGAGTTCTTTTAAAAGTTTGAATGCGTTATGCGTAAGGCTGGTATTTTGTTTATATGCTGAGGATGCAGGAATTTTTGGCGCGCATATGTTGTTTCATGATTATTTGAAAGAGATTCCAGTAAGCGGCATTCGGAAAGCGCTGGTTGACTTATTTAAAGTGCTTGACACAAAAGAGGAAGAACGGGATAAATATCTGGCCTGGGATAATCCGCGCCTTGCAGCGTTTCCGTATGTCAATGGAGGGTTGTTCGCAGATGAAACGATTGAGATTCCGCCGTTTACAGAGGAATTGAAGGATCTGCTGCTCACAAAGGCAAGCGCAGATTTTGACTGGTCTGATATTAGTCCTACGATCTTTGGGGCAGTATTTGAGAGTACCCTGAATCCGGAAACGAGAAGAAACGGGGGTATGCATTACACCTCCATAGATAATATTCATAAAGTGATAGAGCCTTTATTTTTAGGGGATTTGAAAAAAGAACTGGAAGAGATTAAGCAAATCACGGCTGTGCGAAATAAAAAGACAAAATTAAAGTCTTTCCAGAGAAAGATTGCTGCTTTAAAATTTCTCGATCCTGCATGCGGGTCCGGCAATTTTTTGACAGAAACCTATATTTCCCTGCGGAGATTGGAAAATGAGGTTCTTTATGAATTGCAGGGCGGCCAGATTGTATTGGGGGAAGCGGTTAATCCGATAGAGGTATCCATTGGACAGTTTTATGGAATAGAAATAAATGATTTCGCGGTTACGGTTGCAAAGACAGCCTTGTGGATAGCAGAAAGCCAGATGATGAAGGAAACGGAAGATGTTGTTCATATGAGCCTTGATTTTCTTCCTTTGAAATCCTATGCGAATATTGTAGAAGGAAATGCAGTCCGCCTTGACTGGGAAGACGTCATATCCAAACATCAATTGTCTTATCTGATGGGTAATCCTCCGTTTGTAGGCGCAAGGATGATGAATGCGGCACAAAAGGAGGATGTGCTGCATGTGTTCGGTAAGAAATGGAAGAATGTCGGAAATCTTGATTATGTAAGCTGTTGGTATAAAAAGGCGGTTGATTTCTGTGACGGAACGGATATTCGTTGCGCATTAGTTTCCACAAATTCCATTTGTCAGGGGGAATCCGTTGCAAACCTGTGGAAACCGCTTTTTGAGAGAGGGGTGCATATTGATTATGCATACCGTACATTTCGTTGGGATTCTGAGGCAAAAATTAAAGCGCATGTACATTGTATTATTGTAGGGTTCAGTACAGCGCCTTTTGTGAAAGATAAGATTATTTTTTCCGGCGAAGAAGCGAAAAAGGTACACAATATAAATGCCTATTTATTAGATGCAGAAAATATTGTTGTGGAAAGCAGGAGTAAGGCGATATGCGATGTTCCGCAAATTGGCATAGGGAATAAACCGATTGACGGAGGAAATTATCTGTTTACGAAAGAAGAAAAAGAAGAATTTGTGAAAAAAGAGCCATTGGCTGAAAAGTGGTTTATGCCATGGGTCGGCTCGCAAGAGTTTATTAACCGCTATTATCGTTATTGCCTGTGGCTTGGCGACTGCCCACCGAATGAATTACGAAAAATGCCTGAATGCATGAAACGAGTGCAGGCGGTCAGGGACTTTCGGCTTTCCAGTAAAAGTGCCGGAACAGTAAAACTGGCTGAACAGCCAACACATTTTCATGTTGAAAATATGCCGAAAGGGAATTATATTGTAATACCGGAAGTGTCTTCCGAACGCAGGAGATATATACCAATAGGTTTTCTGTCATCGGATATATTGTGCAGTAATCTCGTGAAGATTGTTCCAGATGCTACGCTATATCATTTTGGTATTTTAACATCTAATGTCCATATGTCATGGATGAGGGCGGTATGCGGGAGATTAAAAAGTGATTATCGCTATTCAAAGGATGTTGTTTATAATAATTTTCCATGGCCATCGCCAACGGAGGAACAGAGGGAAAAAATTGAATTGACAGCACAGGCAATACTTGATGCTAGAAATTTATATCCCGACAGCAGTTTTGCAGATTTATATGATGAACTGACAATGCCAATAGAATTACGGAAAGCGCATATGCAAAATGACAAGGCGGTCATGCAGGCATATGGGTTTTCAATTAAAGATACGACAGAAGAAAGCTGTGTGGCGGAATTGATGAGGTTGTATCGGGAAATAACATAAATGGATTGCAATGTAAAGAAGAATTAGTTGAAAGAACGGTGTTGATGAGTATGGATTATAAAAAGGTGCAATTTTCAGGGTATAAGTCTTTTTATAGGAATGATAAAAATATATTAGATGCGATTGGAAAAGTAAATGTTATTATCGGAAAAAATAATAGCGGAAAATCCAGTTTGTTGGATATAATTGAATTTTTGTATGATTCGGACAGATATGCTGATTATGCCTCTTATGTCCATACTTGTCATGTAAGCATTCCTATAAGCAGAGAAATGGTAAAAAATTGTTTTCGGGGTTTTACAAGTCTTGGTTGTTATACGGAAAATTCATATTGGGACAAGGTTCAAGGGAAATATGTTACGCTTGATTATATTGCCGGAGGGGGATATAAACAGAATTCAAGTGTTATTTCAGATAATGAGATTCCAATTGTTCAGGGAATTGCAGCGTCTATGGAGCGAGAGTTTAGTAATCAGTTAAGTAAGTCGGCATTTCGGAGGTTGTCAGCGGAACGAAATATTGTTCCAGAAACTGTTTATGAAATACACCTTTCCAATACAGGAGAGGGAGCAACAAATTTAATTCGTGAATATCTGAATAATTCAAATTTGGATGAGAAACTTATTGAGAAGAAACTTTTAGGTGAACTCAATAAAATCATGGCCCCAGAAGCAATTTTTTCAGAAATTCGAGTGCAGGAGATAAAAGATAAAGAAAGGACGTTATGGGAAGTTTATTTGCAGGAAGAAGGACAAGAACGGGTTGCATTATCTAAATCTGGAAGTGGATTAAAAACGATTATTTTAGTTCTTCTCAATCTTATAATTATGCCTGAATTGAAAGAATATGAGAACAGGAAAATTGCTTATGGGTTTGAAGAATTAGAAAACAACTTACATCCGGCATTACAAAGAAGACTTTTTGATTATTTATATAACTATGCAATTTTGAAGGATACACAGATATTTTTAACGACACATTCGCATGTTGCCATCAATGCCTTTTTTGGAAGAGATGATACGCAAATATATCATGTTATAAAAGAAAATGGTCATGCGGTATTAAAGAAGATAGACACTTTTATTGATAAGGTTGAAATTTTGGATGATTTAGATGTGAAGGCTAGCGATATTTTACAGTCGAATGGAATTGTGTGGGTAGAGGGACCTTCTGATCGTATTTACATAAAACGATGGTTGGAGGTGTTTACAGAGAATGCTTTCATTGAGGGCAAGGATTATCAGTTTTTGTATTATGGCGGAAAAACGTTGGCAAATTATTCATTGGAAGAAAATCCGCAGCTTATAAATATTCTCACTACGAACCATAATGCTGCAATTATTATGGATAGTGATAAGAGAAACAGGCAGTCTAAACTCAATGATACAAAGAAAAGGGTTATTGAGGAGTTTGACAAGTTGGGAATGTTTTGCTGGGTAACAAAAGGGAAAGAAATAGAAAATTATATTTCATGTGCCGCACTTTCGAAGGCTTTGGGAAAAACGTTAAAAAAGCAGTGCGGGCAATATCAGTTATTTCCTGATTACATAAAAATCTACTACAAGAGTTTTTCAAATCAGAAAGTTGCATTTTCAAAGAAGGTTAGTCCATATATTGATGGTGATAATGCAGAGATATTGGATATAAAGAAGCAAATAATAGCGTTGTACAATGAAATGAAAAAATGGAATAAATAGTTATTGAAACAAAGTGTCCGGTTTGTTGTGAATAAGGTATTTTAGGCGGTGAACAAAAATATGGGAAAAAATGAATTTATAATAAGGAATCGTGTATATACGCAAGAGCAGATTGCAAATTTAACTTTTGAACAATGGGCTATTGACAGGATATCGAATATGCCCAAAAGATTATTCAAGTATTACAGAAATATTGTTGATGAGGAAACAAAAATAAATTATTCATTGGAAGCGTTAGAAAATAATACGGTTTATTTGCAAAGTCCTGACAAATTCGATGACGTGTACGATTGTTCTATTGTTTTTGATGAATATGAATTTTCTTTTGCAAGATTAAAATATTATGCAAAACTTTGTGGGTTTGATATAGAGGAAGAAGATTATTGGAAATACATTTATGTATTGTCTGTAAATATCTATAAAGAGGTAGTTAAATTGCAGGCGCAAGGCATGCTGTTGGAAGATGCGTTAAAAGCAGTGTTTCATGTATGTGAAGATGGATCACGCAAAGAGATGACACATACTATGTTTGTGTTAAAAATGTGTATTGCACTTTGTGAAAATAGTAACCGTGAAGATGCATGGCAGATTGCGTTTACAAATGCATTGACCTCAGAAGTAAATCATTTAAGGAGAACATTAAGTGAAAATTTTAGAGTGTCCTGCTTTTCCGCATCGCCATATCTGAATCGAATGTGGGCATCGCAGTATGCAAATAATCATAAAGGATTTTGTATAGAATATGAGGTTTCGGAATATACAAAGGAAAATGCGCAGCTCTTTCACAATTTGTTTCCTGTTATATATACTGATATGAGGACAAGTGTTTTGGCCGAATGTTTAAAGTATATGGAAGATAGAGAAGATGAGCAGTTGATTGAAAAAATATATAAATATGGTGTTTTGACAAAAAGCGCAGATTGGAAAGATCAAGAAGAGTGGCGGCTTGTTAGCATGGGGAATATGCTGGCTGACAATTATAATTGTCCATTTTTTAAGATACGAAAAGTATATCTTGGAAATAGAATGCAAAAAGAAGAAAGACGAAAAGTGATTGAAATTTGTAAAAGAAAGGGCATTGAATATACAGGCATTATACATAGACGGGATACATATGGCTTAACAGATTGTCCTGATTTGTGCGATAGGTGTAGCAGAATGAAATGATTGTGATTAAAGTATAGGTAATATAAATTTATATAAATATATTGATTAAAATGAAATGGAGAGAAATCAAATGATACAACCCAATAAAGTAAAAGCAGAAGCCAAGAAAAAAGAAGATGAAAATTTTAAATTCCGCAGCTATTTGAAAGGTCATGCGGATGAAGATGAATTGGATAGGCAGTTTTTAAGCTTACATAAGGAACTATTTGCGGACTATGATTGCAGTAAATGCAGAAATTGCTGCAAGATGTATAAAGGAAGCATTCCGGCAGAAGATATTGATAGGGATGCGCAATACTTGGGAATTACATCGGAAGAATTTATTGCCACTTATTTGGAAAAAGAAGAGTATAACATGAATTATCAGACTAAGCATATGCCATGCGACTTCTCACAGGAAGACGGCAACTGTAAATTGGGAGATTGTAAACCAGACAGTTGTAAAAAATATCCATATACCGATCAGCCGGAGAGATTATCAAGTTTATTGAGTGTATTAGATACGATAGAAATATGTCCGGTAGCTTTTGAAATTTTTGAAAGATTAAAGAAAAAGTATAGATTTAGAGTGCGTAGATAAGCTGCTAGGTGAATAAGACAGCGATTGCGGGCAGGAGACAGCATGGAAGTGTGCCTTCTAAATTATACAAGTATTATTCAGATAAAGATGATGGAATGTGAAAAATTATGTGAAGAGTGTATAAAATGATTTCTTAGTATATCAAATATTTTGTAATAATAAAGTGAAATGACAGGAGGGCATACATTTGACAATAGCCAAGCTTGAGCAGGTTATTTCAAAAGGCGAGAGCTTAACCGTTGAATTTAAAACATGGATACATACTAAGGATATGCGAGAACGTATTTCTTTGGCAGTAGAAAAGTGGAAAGAGATGGAACAACCTATGCTTTTTCGGATGGGAGATGTCTGAGTTTCATTACTATATATAAAGTGATTAATTTTTGCTGTCCTATATTTGCCTTTACTTTTAAGAAATTTTTGAACAACTTGAATAGAGTCTTGTATTTATGAAGCCAAGATTTTCAGATGACTAAAAGCGTATATACGGACATGGGCAAAAATCAAACACGATATACATGAAGTTAAAAGGGATTTAACTGATTTATGTTATTTCTGAGGGTGTTTCCTCTCCGTTATGTAAAGAAAAGATGAGGTATTCATCAAAAATAGCATTATATTGTGTAGTTGCACTTTCAAGAATGTTATTCTGTCCCCGGATATTAAAAGCAGCTTTTACTATATCATCTTGCAGATTTGCAAAGGTTTCGGATAATCGTTCAAGGGTAATTCCCCTCCGAAATAAATCATCGGTGTTATAGAAGTCTAATGCGCGGAGAAAGTTTATGACAGAGGTTCCAATGCCATACAACATGGAAGGCTCGCTAAAATCACTGTTTATAAGCATGCTTGTTATAATTTCAAGGGTATATTTAGCGATTTCACGTAGTATGTCAGAATCTGCCAGATTAGCTAGTTCATCCATTTTATTGCTCATTTCGGTAAGAGGTTGCACGGTATGGCGAATTTCAGTCCCAGACAGGCTGGAAATAGGCGTGGCCGATTCCGTGCCATCGAGATGATAGATTTTCCTTCCTTCGTTTGCATTTAAATTTATCTTTGACTGATAGATTTTCCTGAGCTCTTTATTGTTTGGTTCTGTTAGTTCTTCAGGTTTGGCACAATTCACCATCTTATCTTTCAAGAATTTCCAGTAATAATAAGAACCTTCCGTAGTAAAGGTGTTAGTATGAGCAGCTTTAATAGTATTTTTTTCTTTGGCGTAAAAATCATTTATTTGATATTTAAGCAGTACTGTATTACTACTTGTTTCCCCTTTATCAAACCTATCTTTCGATATGACAAAGGCTTCATCGAAATTCGGAGCAAAATGGTGTTTGATAAAATCATCCGTAAAATGGCTTGAGGAATCTATAATGGAAAAGTTGCCATATACTGCGAAAATGTTCCTTCGGTTGCGAATATTTTCGTTTTCTGAGAGAGTTTTCTCTACCTCTGGCAACAGGTGTTCCGGAAATTCGTTCAGAATCTCCAGCATGTTGCTGTCTGTGTTTTTAAGTCGTTTTTTTAATTGCTGGAAAGGATCACTGCCGCCTTTCTTCTTAGAAGTCGAGGATGGTGTCGAAACCTGTTTCAGAACCAATTTCATGGTATTGTATAATGTGTCGTTTCTGTCAGTGTTTGTCGTAGGACCGTCTAACAGATTAAGAAGCGCCCTGATTCTTCCAATGATCGGGTTGTCAATAACAGTTTTTACACCAGTTTCATTATCCGGACAAAGCTGGACTGTATTATTCCGTGGAAGAAGACCATATGCGTTGCGTCCAGTTTCGATGTCAGACAGCTTATCCCGGAGAAGATAGGTGGATTTTAATTGGGTGGGTTTTGGTGTATGGTAATAATCCCTGGCATATCCAAAAGAAAGATCAAGTTTGTAATCGGTTCTTTTATCTATGGTATTGAATGCCCTGGCATTGGATACTTTCGGGTACCCAGTATTTTTTCTGGGGCTGGATATCCTTTTTTTAGTTTCTTTTGGTAACAGTTCGTACATATCATAACCTCCTGTTATCTAAATATAATAAAATGACAGTTGCATTGAGGCAGAAGTATTATCGGCGGCTGTATAACTGCGGTTGTATGGGTCACCTTATGCAATGATATTGTACCACCTGACAGATATATCTGCAAGCAATAAAGAAGTTTAAGTTCATCACTGTGGGGAAGCAAGGTGCTTAATTCTGAAGCATCAGTTATTTTTCTGCGGTATAAAGTGAACAGGGTAGAGGGAGGATATACTTCTTCTTCGGTAATAGCACCAGAAAAAGGACTGGCGGCACATATTTCATTCACGTCAATTTCTAATTCGTTTGCCAACCGCAGTGATGCTTCAGAGAATTTGACTGATAAAGAAATAGTATTTAAAGGCACTGATAAATATCAGGGCAAAGACAGGGAGTTAAGAAAGTATATTTTTGAACAGTAATTTAAAGTTGGTGGAGATAAGAATATTAACTGGTATAATGACACTAACAAAGAGAGTTTAATAATCCGGTATTTATAAGAGTTTCCGAGATTTTTCGGGAACTCTTTTTACGTTTAAAATTGTAAACGTCCAGGGTGCAATCAAAGACCCCGCTGCAAGCAACGGGGTCTTTGGTCTACGCTCCGCTACGGTCGGCGCTTAACGTGTGCCACCGGCACACAGCGCCCCTCGCGGCAGTCGCCAAATGCCTGCAAGCAGTCACTTGGCTCGTTGCTCGCGGGAATAAACTCTGTTTTTTTGCTATTTGATATTTTTTCTGCTATTTTTGAAAATAGTGTAATTTGCAGGAAGCATTTTGGTACTATATAGTTGTAGCGGGGAGGTGAAAGTGTTGGAAGACCAGTTGATTATAAAACTATTTTATGAACGTTCAGAAAAGGCGATTGATGAACTTGCTAAGAAATATGGCAAGTTATGTAAAGCAGTATCATTAAAAATCATCGGAAACGAACAGGATGCGGAGGAATGTATAAATGATGCATATTTAGCAGTTTGGAATACAATTCCGCCCCAGCATCCTGACCATTTGTCGGCATACAGTGTTGCAATTACAAGAAATCAGTCTTTAAAAAGATACCGCAGTAACACATCTAAGAAGAGAAATAACTATTACGATGCATTGCTTGACGAAATGAGCGAGTATTTGGCATCAGATATCTCGGTTGAAGACGAGATTTTACTGAAAGAGATGGGAGAATACATTAATGAATTTTTAGGGAAATGTAAGCAGATAGACAGGGTGATTTTTGTTAAGCGATACTGGTTTTGCATGGAAATTGAAGAAATTTCAAGAGAATTAAAGGTTTCTGATAATTATGTAAAAGTGCATTTACATAGAACCAGAAAGAAGTGTAAGGATTATCTCAGAAAGGAAGGTCTTATGTCATGAAAAGTGAATTAGTTGAAAAACGAAGAAAGGCCATGGAACAGATAATTTCCGGGTTGGACGATACTTATATCATCGAAGCAATAAATTATAAAAGAAATAAAGAAACTATTTTCTTTTGGGGATATTTAAAGAAAGCAGCAGCGGCAATGTTTATAATTTTATTTCTGGGAATCTCCGGAATGACAGTAGCTGCCGCTTGTGGTTTTACTCCTGCTATAAAAATTCTTAGTAAGCTGTATCCGGATTTTGCATTGCAGATGAAACCTGTTAATGAATCTTGTATAGACAAGGATATTGAGATGAAAGTAGAAGGAATTTACATTGAGGACAATGTGGCGAAAGTTTATATTTCCATGAGGGACCTTGCAAGTGACAGGATTGACGAGACGATTGACCTTTTTGACAGTTACAGTATTCATACTGACGGAGCTCAGATAGGAAGCTGCGAATTTGTGGAATATGATGCTGTGAACAAAATGGCATATTTTTTAATTGAGTTACAAAATGAAAAAGACAATCCAATCAAAGGGAAACATATGACGTTTAGTGTCAGCCGGTTTTTAAGCCATAAATTGACAACAGATAGTGATTTATCAGAAATTAATTTGAATGAGCTGCCTTTGAACCCGGAAAGAAGAAACGTTGACGATGAGCAATTGCGTTTCCGCGGCGGCTCCAATGATGGAGGGCGGTATAATATTTTACAATATAATAATACACAGGCATTTTCTCCGGTTGAAGGAGTACAAATTACAGCCTGGGGGATTATAGAAGATAAACTTCATATACAGGTTTATTATGAGGATATCCTGACCTTTGATAATCATGGAACTATACTATTAAAGGATTTGAATGCTGAGGATGAATATGTATATCCCAGGACATATGCCTATTTTGATTCTGATGGTGTGGGAAGCTATGAGGAATATGTTTTTGATTTGGGTTCAGAAACGGATTGGAATGCTTATTCATTAGAAGCAAAATTTTGGACTTGCACAAACCTGACAGAAGGTAACTGGAAGGTTACTTTTCCTATGGAGAATATGCATTCTCCCCGATTTTAATTTATGTCATCATTTTGATATTTTTCGTATCTTTGTAATATATTCGGAGGTTTCAATTCCTTATAATGAAAACATCTTAAAAACATAAGGTTTAAGCCTTATACATTATGAAGAAAATGGAGGATATGAAAATGAAGAAGAAGGCAGTCAGTATGTTATTAGCAGCGGCAGTGACAGTGGGAATGTTCGCAGGATGCGGTCAGACAGATGGAGGAAAGACGGCGGATACCGCTTCGACAGACAATGCAGCAGATTCCCAGGAAAAAGATGCGGCAGATGCAAACGCAGAGGATGCGGCAGATGCAGGTGCAGAGAATGCCGCAGGCGGTGAAGAAGGAAAGATTATTAATGTTTATTGCTGGAATACGGAGTTCAGTGAGCGTGTGCAGGCAATCTATCCGGAAGTAAAGGAGACTTCCGCTGATGGTACGGTAACCACATTAAATGACGGCACAGAGATTCACTGGATTATCAACCCCAATCAGGACGGCGTTTACCAGCAGAAGCTTGATGAGGCGCTGTTAAACCAGGCGACTGCATCGGCGGATGACAAGGTGGATATCTTTTTGTCAGAGACGGATTATGTGACAAAATATACGGATGCAGACGCAGATGTGGCAATGCCCCTTACGGATCTTGGCATTGACCCGGAAACAGACCTTGCAGATCAGTATGATTTCACAAGAGTTACGGCTTCCGATAAAAACGGCGTTCAGAGAGGCTCAACATGGCAGTGCTGCCCGGGACTTCTTGTATACCGCCGGGATATTGCAAAGGATGTATTTGGGACGGATGATCCTGCCGAAGTGGGTGAGAAAGTAAAGGACTGGAATGTGTTAAAAGAAACAGCCCAGGAGTTAAAAGATAAGGGATATTACACATTTGCTTCCTATGCAGATACTTTCCGTCTGTACGGCAACAGCATTTCTCAGCCATGGGTATCTCCGGGAGAGACTACGTTAAAAATTGACCAGAAGATTATGGACTGGATTACGGATTCCAAAGAGTGGCTGGATGCAGAGTACTTTAACAAGACAGTAAAAGGACAGTGGAATGATGACTGGAATAAGGCAATGGGTTCCGAATCCAAGGTGTTTGCATTCCTGTTTCCTGCATGGGGTATCGACTTTACCTTAAGCCCTAACTGGGACGGCGATATGGGCGCGTGGGCAGTAACAAATCCTCCTCAGGAATACAATTGGGGCGGTTCTTATATTCATGCATGTACCGGAACGGACAATGTGGAACATGTAAAGGACATTATTCTTGCAATGACTGCAAGTAAGGATAATCTGCTGTCGATTTCCCAAAAATATTCTGATTTTACAAATACTAAGACCGGTATGCCGGAAGCAGCGGCAGATGATGCCACATTTGCTTCTGAATTCTTAGGCGGACAGAATCCTTTCAAATATTTTGAGCCGGTTGCCAACAACATACAGATTGCACCTCTTTCTGCTTACGACCAGGGTTGTGTTGAGCTTATTCAGAGTTCCTTCAGCGATTATTTTCAGGGTAAAGTAGATTTTGATAAGGCAAAAGCTAACTTTGAGACGGCGATTCGGGAGCGTTATCCAGACATCACAGAGATTCAGTGGCCGGAATAAAACTTGTTGCTGCGGGGCGTAAAACGCCCCGCTGTACATTAGGAAAGGAGTGAAATTTATGAAATCAAAGCAGAAGGGCGTCAGATATGCAAAGTGGGGATATCTATTTATCCTTCCGTTTTTTATTAGTTTTTTCATATTTTCTTTTATTCCTCTTGTGGATACAATCCGTTACAGCTTTTATGAATACTATCGTTCGGGAATCAAAGAAATAGGGCCTACATTTATCGGAATGGCCAATTATGTCAGTCTATTAAAATCAGATTTATTAAAATATGCTGCAAATACATTGATTTTATGGATTATCGGCTTTATACCCCAGATTGTGATAGCGTTGATGCTTGCCCAGTGGTTTGTGGATGTGCGCACAAAGATTCGCGCCCAGCAGTTTTTTAAAGTGGTAATCTATCTGCCAAATCTGATTATGGCATCGGCATTTGCAATGTTGTTTTTCACATTGTTTTCCACCAACGGGCCTATTAATTCCATTCTTATGTCCATAGGCCTGGTGAGCACTCCCATTGATTTTATGGGCAGTGTGGCAGGTACAAGGTCACTTGTTGGATTTATGAATTTCTTAATGTGGTTTGGGAATACAACGATTATGCTGATGGCAGCAATTATGGGAATCAGCCCGGATATATTTGAGGCGTCTGAACTGGACGGCTGCACCGGTATGCAGAGATTTTTTTACATTACGCTTCCCATGATTCGTCCGATTCTTGCTTATACGCTGATTACATCCATTATCGGTGGCTTGCAGATGTTCGATGTTCCGCAGATTCTTACAAATGGGCAGGGAACGCCGGACCGTACTTCATTTACACTGATTATGTTTTTAAACAGCCACTTAAAGAGCAGGAATTACGGTATGGCAGGCTCGCTTTCCGTTTACCTCTTTATCGTCAGCGGTATCCTCTGCTTTTTTGTATACCGTATGACAAATGACACTGACCCGGACGGCTCTAAGGCTGCTGCAAAAAGGCAGAAAAAGCTTAATAAAAAGAATTAGGAGGAGAGGCATATGAAATCAAAAAAATCTGATATGGTAAAGACGGTACTGGAACATGCTGTGCTTATTATTTTATCCTTTTTGTGCCTGTTCTTTTTCTATATTTTAATTATCAATTCCACCCGTTCACATGCGGATTTGCAGAAGGGATTTTCGGCGCTGCCGGGGAAATATTTTCTGGAAAACTTTAAAAATGTGGCAAATGACGGTACATTTCCCATGATACGAGGTATTATAAACAGTCTAATCGTATCCGGCTGCAGCGCGGCAATCTGTACATATTTTTCTTCGCTGACTGCGTATGGGCTGTATGCCTATGATTTTAAGCTGAAAAAACCGGCGTTTACATTTATTATGGCAATTCTTGTAATGCCTACCCAGGTTACGGCTATGGGCTTTCTGCGGCTGATTACAAAGCTTGGAATGTATGACACCCTGCTTCCCCTTATAATACCTTCCATTGCATCCCCGGCTGTGTTCTATTTCATGTACAGCTATTTGCAGTCGTCTCTTCCCCTCTCCCTGGTGGAGGCAGCCAGAATTGACGGTTCCGGGGAATTTAGGACATTTAACCGCATTGTAATTCCGATTATGAAACCGGCAATTGCGGTTCAGGCAATTTTCACGTTTGTAGGTTCCTGGAACAATTACTTTGTTCCGGCACTGGTAATTCAGTCAAAAGACAAGATGACGGTTCCGATTCTAATTGCAACACTGAGGGGCGCTGATTTTATGAGTTTTGATATGGGAAAAATCTATATGATGATTCTTGTGGCAATTGTACCCATTATCCTGGTATATTTGGCACTTTCCAAGTATATTATTGCAGGCGTAACCCTGGGCGGCGTGAAAGAATAGCATGGAGTCTATGGAGTATTTTTTGCAAAAACTATGTGACAGGAGGATAAGTTTACAGATATGGAGAAAATACAATTTCTTGGGGATGACGGAATATTTTCGATTAATAATCCAGAGAATTACAGTTACCTGTATTTTCCTATTGCCGGGGAGAAGGGACTGAAAAGCTGTGTGACGCCCAATCTGGGAGGCGACGGCAAGATTGACCAGGAATCCTTTTTGTCAGAGCCGGTGAGTGTGGAGAATCTGCACAATAACCGTTCAACGAGAAATTTCTGGTGCAGGTTAAAGGATGGAAGCTGTTTTTCCGTGACAGGCGCATCTGCCGCACAGGAGGCGGCGCGGTTTACAAAGAACCAGGAGGAAAGCAGCCTGATTGCAGGCTTTATGTGGCAGACAGTTAAAAGAAATTTCCAGGAGCATAAGCTTAGGGCGGAGGTGACATCTTTTGTTCCGGTGAATGAAAATGTGGAGATTATGTATGTCACAATCTCTAATTATGCTGGAGTGGCGCAGGCCGTCACTCCAATTGCAGCCCTGCCGATTTATGGAAGAAGCGCGGATAATATCAGGGATCACCGCAATGTGACATCCATGCTGCACAGAATTCGTACCACAGAGTATGGAGTGCTTGTAAAACCAACCATGTCCTTTGATGAAAAAGGGCACAGGAGAAACAGCCGGACTTATTTTGCAGCCGGAATTGCCGGAAACGGTGAAAAACCCATATCCTTTTATCCTTCCGTTTCCTCTTTTATCGGGGAGGGAGGAACTTATACCCATCCAAGGGCAGTTTATGAAGACACAGCAGGCGAACCCGGCGGTATGGAGGTTGACGGAAAGGAAGCGATGGGAGGCATCCGCTTTGCCGAAACTGAAATACCTGCGGGTGAGAGTGTGAAATATATTATTCTCTCCGGCATAACAGACGCCGGAGACGCCCAGGGAGAAATGAACAGGCTGATTTCGCTGTTCGGCACGTCAGGAAAGGTAAAACAGGCATTTTCGGAAACGAGTGAATACTGGCAGAACAAGGTGGAAGTCAGGTATTATACCGGAAACAAGAATTTTGATATGTTTATGCGCTGGGTAAGTTTCCAGCCTTACCTGCGGTATCTGTATGGCTGTTCCTTCCTTCCGTACCACGATTACGGGAGAGGCGGGAGAGGCTGGCGGGATTTGTGGCAGGACTGTCTGTCTCTTCTGTTGACGAACCCGGAGGGTATTCGTGCCGTTATGGCAGATAATTACGGCGGTGTGCGGATGGACGGTACGAATGCCACTATGATAGGAAGCGGGCAGGGAGAATTTGTGGCGGACAGGAATGGTATCAGCCGCGTGTGGATGGACCACGGCGTATGGCCGTTTATGACTACAAAACTCTATATGGATCAGACCGGGGACTATGGATTTTTGCTGGAGACGGCGCCTTATTTTAAGGATGCCCAGGTATGCCGGGGCATGTCTGTGGATGCCGGATGGAACACGGAATACGGCATGTGGCAGAAAACCGAAGCAGGAGATGTTTATAAGGGTACTGTTCTGGAACACATTTTATTAGAACACCTCTGCGCCTTTTATGAGGTGGGAGAACACAATATTATGCGGCTGCGGGGCGCAGACTGGAACGATGCTTTGGATATGGCAGAAAAAAACGGTGAAAGTGTGGCATTTACCTGTGCATATGCCGGAAATTTAAGCCAGTTGGCAGACTGTCTCTGCCTCTTAAAGCAAAAACTTTCCGTCGAAGAGGTATCTCTTTTAAAGGAGATAGAACCCCTGCTGCGGGGAGATGCAAAACTCTACGGGGACGGGGCAGAAAAGAGGGAAGTTCTGAATGCTTATGTTCATTCCTGCGCCCATAAGGTGAGCGGGGAGATATTCAGTATCCCGGTAGATGAGCTGGCATCCGTCCTTCGGGGCATGGCGGAATGGCTGATGGGGCATATCAGAAAACAGGAATGGCTTAAAGCGGATGATGACTGCGGCTGGTTTAACAGCTATTATGATGACAGCGGGCGGGCAGTGGAAGGCGTGACCGAGACGGGAGTGCGGATGATGCTTACAGGACAGGTGTTTGCCATTATGAGCGGCACTGCCGATAAAGAACAGGTCAGAAAGATTGTGACAGGTGCCGACCGCTATCTTTATGACGGGTCTGTGGGCGGCTACCGGTTAAATACCGATTTTAAGGAATTAAAATTTGATATGGGCCGGATGTTTGGCTTTGCTTACGGCGAAAAGGAAAACGGCGCTGTATTTTCCCATATGACGGTGATGTATGCCAATGCCCTTTATAAGCGTGGATTTGCAAGGGAAGGTTATAAGGCACTGCAGTCGCTGGCGGATACCAGTCTTGATTTTGACACCAGCAGGATGTACCCGGGCATCCCGGAATATTTTAACGGCGAGGGGCGGGGTATGTATCCGTATCTCACCGGAGCAGCCAGTTGGTATATGCTGACGGTAATTACAGAAGTTTTCGGTGTAAGAGGTGAGGCAGGAGATTTATGCATCATGCCAAAACTTATGGGAGAGCAGTTTGACCAGGACGGCGGCGCTGCTTTGACTTTCACTTTTGCCGGAAAAAGATTTGAACTTTGTTATGAGAACCTGAATCAGCTTTCTTTCGGGGAATACAAAATCGGCAGGGCAGAGTGCGACGGCGTGGACGTGGGGAATATTACCCAGGATGCATGTGGAAGCCGCCTGATTGTTAAAAGGGAAGATGTGGCGGCTATGTCGGATAAGGCGCACAGGATACGTATTCGGCTGGTGAAAGCTGTATAATAATAGATGGAGGAAGAAATTTATGCAGTATGGTTATTTTGATGATGAGAGGCAGGAATATGTAATTACCAGGCCGGATACACCGGCGCCCTGGGCGAATTATCTTGGTTCCCCGGAATACGGCGCCCTGATATCCAATAACGCAGGCGGTTACAGTTTTGCCGAGTCCGGTGCGGACGGCAGAATCCTGCGCTATGTGTTCAACGGCTTTGATGAGCCGGGACGCTACATATATATTCGTGACAACGATACGGCAGATTACTGGTCGGCATCATGGCAGCCGGTGGGGAAGGATCTGTCGGAATATAAGAGCGAATGCCGCCATGGTACGGCTTATACGGTGATGTCGGCAGATTACAGCGGTATTCATTCTGAGGCGCTTTATTATGTGCCTCTGGGAAAGGCTTATGAAGTATGGCGTCTTAAGGTGGCAAATAAATCGGATAAAAAACGGAGGCTTGGCATTACCGGATATGCGGAATTTACAAATAACAGCAATTATGAGCAGGACCAGGTAAATCTCCAGTACTCCCAGTTTATCACAAAGACATATTTTTCCAAAAACCGAATCTGCCAGATGATACACGGTAATCTGGAGGGCATTGAGGAAGGCAAAAATGTGGATAACAAGATTGTTGTGGAACGTTTCTTCGGCCTTGCCGGGGGAGATGTAAGCTCTTACTGCGGAGATAAAGAGGAATTTATTGGCAGGTATCATGGCTATGGCAATCCGCAGGGCGTCATGCAGGGAAAATTAAATCTTGCGCTGAATTATAATGAAAACGGCTGCGGGGCGCTTATGACAGAACTTACCCTTGAGCCGGGAGAGACGAGGGAGATTGCGTTTATTCTGGGAATGAAAAAGAGCAGTGAAGCGGAGGCAATTCTGGCAGCTTATCAGAATGTGGCAGAAACCTGCGCCGCAGAGCAGAAAGAGCTGATTTCCTACTGGCATGGTAAGCTGGCAAGATTCCATGTAAAGACGCCAAGTACGGAATTTAACACCATGATTAATACATGGAATGCGTATAACTGTTTTATGACATTTATCTGGTCGAGAGCGGCATCCTTTACATACTGCGGGCTTAGAAACGGCTACGGTTACCGGGATACAGTCCAGGATATTCAGGGTATTCTCCACCTGGCTCCAGAGATGGCAGTTGAAAAGATTCGTTTTATGCTGTCTGCACAGGTTGATAACGGCGGAGGGCTCCCACTGGTGAAATTTACCCACAACCCGGGCCATGAGGATACACCGGATGACATTTCGTATGTACAGGCTACCGGGCATCCGGCTTATCGGGCGGATGATGCTCTCTGGCTGTTTCCCACTGTGTATAAGTATGTATCGGAATCCGGGAACCTGGATTTTATGGATGAGGTCATCCCCTTTGCAAATAAGGAGGAGGGGAGCGTCTATGAGCATTTAAAGAGGGCAATCGGCTTTTCCATGAACCACCTGGGGCCCCACGGAATGCCGGCTGGATTGTATGCAGACTGGAACGACTGCTTAAGGCTTGGAAAAGCAGGAGAATCCACATTTGTAGCCTTCCAGTTCTATCTGGCAATGTCTATTATGAAAAAATTTGCGGAATATAAAAATGATGGAGAATATGTAAAATATCTTGAAGAAAATAAAGAAAAACTGTGCGAGGTCATGAACCAGTTGTGCTGGGATGAAGACCGGTTTATCCGGGGCTTTACAGAACAGGGTGAAGTCATTGGAAAACGCACAGACCCGGAGGCATCTATGTGGCTGAATCCCCAGAGCTGGGCTGTTATAAGCGGGCTGGCAACAGAGGAACAGGCAGATGCGGCGCTGGAATCGGTATACCGTAATCTGAATACGGAATATGGCGCTATGCTTATGGACCCGCCTTACAGGCTGCATGGGTTTGAAGGCGCTTTGGCGGTAATTTATAACGCCGGAACAAAGGAGAATGCCGGAATATTTTCACAATCCCAGGGCTGGATTATCCTTGCGGAAGCCCTGAAAGGACATGGCGGGCGGGCATTTGAATATTTTATGGAAAACGCGCCTGCGGCATTTAACGACCGTGCCGAAATCAGGCGGCTGGAGCCGTACTGTTACGGTCAGTTTACGGAAGGAAAAGCAAGCCCGCATTTTGGAAGGTCTCATGTGCACTGGCTGACGGGGACGGCGTCCACAGTCATGGTTGGCTGCGTGGAGGGTATTCTTGGGATGCGCCCGGATTTTTACGGGTTAAGGATTGCCCCATCCATTCCCGGGGAATGGGAGTCAATGGAGATAGACAGGGAGTTTCGCGGTAGGCATCTGCACATCGTGGTGGAAAATCCGGGGCACAGGGAATCCGGTTTCAAAAAGCTTACAGTAAACGGAACAGAGATAGAGGGAGACTACATTCCTGAAAAACTGTTGACACAGCAGACAGAAATTAAATATGTCATGTCATAAATGAACAAATTATTTTTCTTTTACAGTCCAGGTTGTGCAATAGTATAGGTCACGGTATTTTTTCGGTGTGATCCCTACAATTTTTTTAAACTGCTGGATAAAATGGCTCTGGGAGGAAAATGAGAGATAATTTGCAATTTCAATAAGGCTGTAATCGCAGAATTTCAGCAGGTTTTTAGCGGTATCGATTTTCTTTGCCCGAATATAGTCGCTGACGGATATTCCGATTTCCTGTTTAAAGAGACGGGACAGATAGCTGGGGGACAGCCCGGTGTGCCCGGCAAGGTCTTCGATTGTGATACGCTCCTTTATATGGACATAAATATATTCAATGCATTCGTTAATAGGCTTTGATGTGCCGGAGTATTTTTGCAGCAGGCGTATTTTTTCCGTAAAATCTATTACCATGCGGTCATGAAGTTTTATGACCGCATCTTTTGTGTGTATATTATCCAATTGCAGGATGTAGAAATCACTGAGCCTGTATGCCTGTTCCATCTCCATTCCTGCCTCAGTGCAGAGTCTGGTAATAAAGGCAGCGGTGACAACAAAATGATATTTCAGGTTTATAACAGGGTCTTTGGAGAGTTTTCCAACGCCTTCTATGGCGGCAAATCTCTGCTGTCTGCAATTTTCCCGTACAAATTCGATATCTCCGCTGCTGACGGCGTGGTAAAACGACATTTCTTCATTCTGCGGGCGGTGGCACAGCTCATTTTCGCTGTTTTGCGTTTCATGCAGATACCATTCTTCCAGAAGTCCCATTTTTTCACCTTCCTTGCGGTTTGTTTAAAACATCATAGCATGGAAGTGATATTTTTGCAAATATTAAAGATATGTTCTTGCCGGAAAAAATGATAAAATTATTGCATAATCCGGTGCATTTGTGTATACTTTAGTTAGTAGATGGGCTATATGCCTATCATGTGGACTGACACATAAAATCCGAAATTCTTTCCGGACTTCGGGTGCCGGACAGTTGGCTGGCAACGGAAAAACCAGCATTGCTTATCGGACTTTGGGTGCCGATCAGTTGGCGGACAACAGAAAAATCAGTCATAAAAGGAAGGTGTCATCTGCTATGGCAGACGAACCTTCCTTTTTAAATGCTAAATATACTTACATAAGGATTTTCAACATGGATAAATCAGAAGCAATCAACATTATCAGCAAATGTGCAAAAAAATACAAAAAATACTTGGATGGATATCAGGTTGTTTTCGTATACCGAGATGAAAACAATCATTCCAACTATACAGAAGTCAGATTTCGTTCTTATAATTTTTTACATTTTACCGGTGTATCTCCCCGAAAAGGATTAAATGCTAATGATTTTTACCGTTATGCATTGAACAACCGTTTAAGCGAAAAAGACTTTTCTTTCAAAAATAACCATACAACTGAATTAAAACTTAAAGTGCTTGATACAATCATGAGTATTGATACAAGTGCCAGAATGATAGGCAGCTATATCGGACCTCATTTAGACCTTTATACGGAAAAGGTTACTGGTACAACCACAGCCTGTCTTGGATTGATTGAAAAGGGTAACTTCTATATTCCTAACAGTGTATTAAGTGAGGATATTCGCTCCATCGTACCGAAACCACCAGGAAAAATATATGCCATATTTAAAAAGCCTGTAAAAAGCATTCTTTACACACAACTAACCTACAAAAGTAAGAATCTGGTAATTACAAAAAAGTGTCTCCCTCAAAGTCTGACAGAACAAATTGAACCTGCTTTATTAGAAGACACTGTAAGTGAAGATTCTCATGCAAATCCCTCTGTAAGGAAATCAAATATTTCTTCCCAGTAGCCTTCCAGTATGGAATTTTTTGAAAAATAGATTTCATGTCTGGTGTCAGGTTTCCTAATCAAACGGACATTTCCCCTGGGGCTTAATTTCTGTACAAAACGCTCCTGCTCCCGCTTCGACACATATGTATCATTATCCGCCTGAAACATAAGTATGGGCGCTTTGATTTGCTTCCAGCCTTTTTGGAGGAGATACCAGTTTAACCGTCCGGCGCTTTTCAGCCATCCGTAAGATGCGGCATTCATCTGGTATTGTGGCGTATTGCAGCGCTTTTCCTGATAATAGGCAAACCGTTCCTTAGAAGCGGCGGCGCTGTTTTCAAACAGTTCCGGGCCGCTGTAACTTTTCTGCCCCGACACATAATGGGTGCCTTTTCCTGTAAGACAGGATACTTCTGCAATGATTCTTGCCAGTGCCCAGGGAACAGGTTTGGTAAGGGGGCGGATCATGGGGGATGAGAGAATCAATTTGTCAAAAAGCTCCGGCTCCATGGCTGCCGCCGCCGCTCCTATGCCGCCGCCCATGGAATGTGCGTAGAGAAACAGCGGACAGTCTGCATGATTTGCCCGAATCTTCTTTGCTGCAAAAATTAAATCGTATACATATCTTTCAAAGCATTCTGTGTGAACCAGACACAAATCATCTGTCAGGCGGTAACTGTGTCCGTGGCCGCAGTGTTCCAGGCAATAAACGTCATATTCTTTTTTAAGAAAATAATAGATGCATTCCCAGTATTTTTCTGCCGTCTCGGTAAAGCCGTGGGAAATCATCACGATGCCCCGGGCATTGTCTGCAGTATAGCAGGCGCAGTAGAGTTTGCGGTCTTTTTCCCGCTCCAGCCATATCTCCGTCCTTCTCTCTTCCAGATACGGCATTACAACTTTATCCATCTGTTCTTTGTAATTTGTTTCTTCCAGTATTAATTCCTGCAACTTTAATCCTCCTGAATCATCCGGTTAATTTTTCGTTCATTATAAAATGCAAACATAATGCCGCC
>CANRJF010000037.1 GCA_947630855.1 uncultured Lachnospiraceae bacterium | reverse complement strand
ATCCCGTCAAAATCATACTGGATTGCCGCTGCAATCAACTGATTCACCATATTGGTACGCTTGGATGTATAGTTTAACACCTGGGAAGAATCCACCTGGTCATTTTCAAGATTGCTGACTAATGCCCACACTTCCACTCCCTGGCTGTGGCAGTACTGCACATATTCCCCGCTGGCAAGATTCATCAGATTCCCTTCATTATCATTAAGATAAAACCAGGTGGGGGAAATTACATTCAATCCCTTTGTACCAGAAAGCACTTCCGCCACATTGCTGTTGGCGTCTGCCGTTGTAACCTGATGCCATGCCATATTTATCTTTTCATCCTTTAAAATATGGGTAAACTCTTCTGTAATATCAGTATGTTCATAGGACTTTTTATCTTCTTTGCCAAGCCTTTTACTCTTAATATATCCGATAATACCGCTTTCCGTTGCTACCTTATCCCAATCTTCCCCTTTTTCCAGCAAAAGCAGTTCTGTATCTTTTGCCGCCTCTGTAAGTATAGGGCTCTTAATACCTCCCCGGAAACGAATCTGTGTGTCTTTTTTTACAGGCACCACTGTCTCATCTTCCCAGTTTGTCCGTACTACCACCCGGTTTGGCTCTTCATAAAACTCATAATCGAGATTTGTGTATTTTTTAACAAAATCTATTGCCACATAGGCTTCGCTGGCATCGACATAAAATAAGGTATAATTTTCCGTAATCCTGTCTTTTGTCACAAAATACTCATTGCTGCCTGCTGCAACGCTTATCAAATCTTCCGGGGTAGTGTAAAGAAGAAGATTTTCATTGTAATCCCAATAAAAACGGTCATTAAACACATCTTTTACTGTCTGAAACGGAAGATAAACAATTCCATCCTTTAAAATTGCCTGCTGGGGAATGATTTCATGATTCAGCACAAGGGCTGCCGACGACTCATCCGTTAATCCGTAATATTCCATTAAATCCTGCTGTTCCTTAGATGGCGTATACTTATCTATCAGCTTCCCAATCACAATTACCAATATGATAATTATCATAACGATAACTGCCAGAATGACTGACTGCCGTATTCTCCGTTTATCCATTTATTTTAAAATCCTCCTCTGTAACATTGCCTATGCAGTATCAGTATAGCATAACTGTGTTTTTACTGCTACAAAAAACTACAAAATTCTCAGTACAAAATGGGAAGGCAGCCTGCTGCCTTCCCGGTTCTTTCTTTTTTCTTTCTTTTTATGTGTTATTCTAATACGGCATCGAGGAACCCTGATTAGAATTTTTTATGTATGACATAATCCCGTTATTAATAGTTATTAATAATCGTTAATAGTTACTAAAAGTAAATGATCAGTTATTTTTCACCTTATCAAAATGAAGTTCTTTTAACACCCCCTCTTCGTATATATAATCCCGCATATATGCCTCCTCCTCATTTACAAAGATGGCGTCTGTTATGCGATTGGAATCACTTTGGATGCCTTCCATCCATAAGGTAATCCCTCTTTGTTCAATTTCCTGCAGTTCCACAAATAACTGCATTTTTCGTTCATTATCCATAGTTTGCTCCTAATACTCCAAAAGAAGGCCATTGCGTTTGTGAAAAACTATCTTTTCCTTTTGGTTAATTTCAGACTACGTTTTTTCTTTTCTGAAACTGTGTATGCTAAGAGCTGGTTCATTGTGGCAAATAAACTTCCCGGTATCGCAAAGGAATCCGGTATGTTTGTAATCTCCTTCACAGAAACATGAAATTCCTTTTCTATTTTCTGTTTTTCTTTCGGAGAAGCAAAGGCACTGGCAAATAAAGGCTCTACTTCGCCCCATTCCGGCTCTTTTAATTCCCTTAACATTTTCTTTGCCGCAAAAATCTGCCAGATATTTAAGTTCATTAAGAATATTTTTTCATCACAGCGTAAAATTTCTTCCCGGTACAACAGATATTTCTCTCCGAAATCAAAAATGACTCTTTGGTAATCCCTGTTTAAGATAATGGGAATATCTTTTCGTTTTACATCAGGATAATAATGCACTCCTTTTTCCGTAAAATATCCCATCTCACCTGCACCTTTCCAATGTGACATTTCTCCATGACCTGAGGCTTCAATGTATGCGGTTTTTTCTCCAAGCCCTGAAACCAAATAGTTTGCCAAAGATACTGCCAGGTGGGTTACGCCACATCCCTGTACGCTCCCTGCTATACTTACAGTCCTGGTATGAGTCTCTTTCGTATTCACCACCTTCCTTTTGCAGCAGTTCATGAAACAATTGATTTTTTGCTTTCGTGGCTGAAAACGGTTCCCCGTCCAATGGAAAGCAATATACTTTCCTGTGAAATTCTCCTGCATACTGCCTTGCCTGGCTTTTGTCGCCATAATTGCACAGTACAACAAGATTTTCCAGACCAAAAACTTCTTCATAGCCAATTTTTGCGGACTCCCTTTCCCATTCCCTGCTTCCTGTTACGAGCAAAAATAAATCCGCCTCTTCTTTCCTGGCAAGACTCAAATCGCTTCCATAGTCTATAACAGATATTCCCTGTTTCGGTATGGTGACTTCCACACCCGCTCCATACAACGGAATCCCCAGAAAATCCCCTCTACGGTAAAGCCCGTTACACTCTGCGAAATTTTTACCTGCCTTTATGGTTTTGCGCATATCATCACTTGGGTTCTTTTCCTGATAAACTGCCGGAATTTTGCAACCGTTAAGATACTGTGTCAGAGAAATGGCTATATGGGTTGTGCCAATATGTTTTTCACTGCCTGCAACTATAATTTTTTGTAAGAGATGCTTTTGATTTACCGGATATTTTTCTGATTGCATATCTTCTTTTGCCCTGCGCAGTTCTTCCTGAAATTCTTCTATGGATGCATACCGCTCCTCCTCCCTTGGGTGGGTGGCTTTCTGTGAGATACGCAAAAGACTTAAGGACTTATCATTCCCTGCTAATACCAATTGTTCTAAAAGTCTGCCCAGACTGTAAATATCTGTCTTAATGCTGATTTTAGCAAGTTCTCTTTTCTCCGGAGCCGTATACTCCGGCGTCCCATAGTTTTGAAATTTATTCCCTGCCTCGTCCAAATAGGAAGCAATGCCAAAATCGATGAGTTTCACACCGCCTTTGCCAAGTATGACATGTTCTGCCTTTAAATCCTGATAAATCACCGGAACAGGCGTCATATGGTGCAAATAACTTAAAACCTCAGATACTTCCCATATTGTCTGATAAATGAAACTTTGGGTAATAAATGATGAGCGAAGCATCACTGCTTCTAATGATTCACCCTGAACATACTCCTCTATGATATAATAAAAATTCTCATCTTCTTCTACATCATAAATAATGGGAATACGCGGATGTTTCAGATGATTCAGAAGTTTTGCCTCCCGAATCTGCCAGGA
Source organism: uncultured Lachnospiraceae bacterium (assembly GCA_947630855.1). Taxonomy (GTDB): domain Bacteria; phylum Bacillota; class Clostridia; order Lachnospirales; family Lachnospiraceae; genus Roseburia_B. Next base: position 26,221 of record CANRJF010000037.1, on the reverse strand, counting down.
ATACCCTTCTTCTTTGGAAATGCATTTTACTGCACGGTACTCTCCCAGCTTTCGATGTCTGACTAAATATATAGTGTTGTGGCTCCCTCTCCCAATCTCTGAGAGAAGCTGATAGCGGTCAGACCAGATAAATTCTTGAATTTTCTAATCGCTCCTTCCTTTTTTCCCGGAAAAAGCATCTCTTGATTCTTTATAGCATATAATTTTTATGTTTTCAACCACTTTTTTCCATTTTTTATAAAATTTATAAATATTTAATCAACATCTATACTTTACAATGGATAACCATTTGTTTATAATAAGCATATGGTTTAGCCATTAAATACGAATTGTAAATATCTTTTAGAATATATAGGAAGTGAAAGCATGAAAATTGAAAGAATAAACGATAATCAAATTCGCTGCACCCTGACCCAGGAAGATTTAGCCGACCGTCATTTAAAATTAAGTGAACTGGCTTACGGTTCCGAAAAAGCAAAAGTACTTTTTCACGATATGATGCAGCAGGCAAATTATGAATTTGGCTTTGAAGCAGATGATATTCCTTTGATGATTGAAGCCATTCCCGTTTCACCGGAATCTATTATCCTGTTAATCACCAAGGTAGAATATCCGGAAGAATTGGATACCCGTTTTTCCAAGTTTTCCGATGCACCGGATGATTTTGATGGTTATACCGATGAGGAGGAAGATATTTTTGCGGAAAGCGCTGATAATATATTAGACTTATTCCGTAAAATGGCACAGGAAGAGGAAGATGAGCAGCAGGAGCCGGCAGAGGCAAAAGAATTTATCCCCTTAAAAGATACACTGGTTAGTGATAAAAAGACAGCCCTAAAGGAAACTTCAAAGAACGTTAATGTCCCTGCGGATCTTACAAAACTTTTTGTGTTTTATAAACTGGAGGATATTGCCAGACTTTCCCGGGTACTCAATGGTTTTTACAGCGGTGAGAATACTTTATTTAAAGATGAGAAAAAGCATTGTTATTATTTACTGGTTCATAAAAGCAATGCCACCCCTGAAGTCTTTAATAAACTTTGCAATATTCTTTCCGAGTATGCCCATCAGAAAAATGTTACACCCGCCACGGAGGCTTTTATGTTTGAGCACTATTCCGTAATCTGCCAGGTTCATGCTCTCCAGACATTTTCGATATTATAGAATTATACAAAAAAACCTTATTCTTCCTTGGAAGGATAAGGTTTTACAGCTTATATCTGGTTTTTACTGTGCCAGGTCTTTTGCCAGAAAATCATTGATTTCCTGTACAAGTGCGTCTGCTTCAATTCCATGAACCATAGCAGCTTCTTCGATGGTTTCCATCTGGGATGAAGGGCATCCAAGACAATGCATTCCTATATTTAAAAGAATGGGTGCAATGTTCTCATCAATCTGAAGTAATTCTCCAATCATAGTTGACTTTGTTACCTGTGCCATCGTATCTTCCTCCTTTTTCTTTAAGATTACTATGTCCGCAATGCAACAGTTCTATACGGACGTATCTGTTAGTACTTCACAGATACTATACATGTTTCGTTGTCTCCGCAAATATTATAATATGGCTGTTTCCATTATGCAATATTTTCCTTCCCATGTTCTTTTAAAAATACTTGATTAGTACTTGTATTTAGCCATTTTTTGTATTAGAATACTTTTAAAGCCAAGGAGCTTAAAATCTTGAACTACATAAGGAGGAACAACCAATGGCATATGTAATTACTGATTCTTGCGTTAGCTGTGGAACTTGTGAAGGAGAATGTCCGGTAGGCGCTATCTCCGCAGGCGATGGCAAATACCAGATTGATGCAGGCGCTTGTGTTGACTGCGGAACCTGTGCTGGTGCTTGTCCCACAGGAGCAATCGAGCAGGGCTAAGCTTGTAGTACTTCTTTTTGAAGTATTGCCCATTACAAAAAAGCCATTTTACAAATCATGATTTGTAAAATGGCTTCTTTTTATGCCTGTATACCAGACATTTATCTTATGTTGTTGCCTCTTTTTTAGCAAATACTCGATGGGATTCTTTTTTTTTGCCAACTTTTATCTTTTTGCTATGTATTTCACGGATAGCTGCATCCAGCTTACGGTAACGTTCTTCTTCCTGTTCATCCTGCTCCCGCATAAGATAATTCATTTCTTTTAATACACGGTCTCCTACATTTTCGCCCACTTCCCTGCCCAATGCCTGGTTATTCTCTGCCAGGGCATCTTTTACGATTCCTGTCATAAGAATACGAAACTGTGCCATTTTTTCTTCCGGTGAGTAATTTGATGACACCGGTTTTTTGGCATTTCCTGTCTCCGCCAGCTCGTTTGATGTGAGCCTGGCTGCTTCCTCCGGTTTCATTCCCACATTCTGTACCACCATTTTGATAGCTTTTAACTGATATCCCTGTTCTTTCAGCTCTTTAATCTTTAGGAACTGCTGTATGTTTTCTTTTGTATAATAGCGATGCCCCATCTCGTTTCGGGGAATCTTAAGTTCCAACTCTTCTTCCCAGTAACGCAGTACATGTGCTTCCACATTTACAAGACTTGCGGCATCTGAAATCATATAGCGTACCTTGTCCAATATTAGCTGCCTCCTTTTTATGAAATTAGGCGATTATGCCCAGCCTTAACAATACGTAAGACCAAAAGATTTTTAATCTTTATTATATGCTTTATTATAGTGGAATATACGCCGCCGTGCAATGTTTTCTCATCGGGCACATTCGACGAAAATGCCTGGTTTTATACAGTTTTTTTCCTGTTACAGTAAAGAAAAAAGCCGCCTTAGGCAGCTTTTTTACAATCTTTATCGAAAATCCCCGAAATGTTTTCTCCTATTTATTTTTCCATATTAGCAAATTTGGTGTACTGGGGCAGCCATACCAGATTGATTGTGCCGATAGGGCCGTTCCTCTGTTTTGCAATGATTATCTCAGCAATATTTCTCATATCGGAATCTTTATTGTAATAATCATCACGGTAAATAAACATAACAACATCCGCATCCTGCTCAATTGCCCCGGACTCACGAAGGTCGGAAAGCATGGGTCTGTGGTCCGGCCGCTGCTCCACGGCACGGCTTAGCTGGGATAATGCAATAATCGGCACGTTTAACTCTCTTGCCAGCCCTTTTAAAGAGCGGGAAATCTCGGAAATCTCCTGCTGTCTGGATTCTGTTCTCCCGTTGCCGCTCATTAACTGCAGATAATCGATAATTATTAATTTTATATCATGTTCCAGCTTAAATTTACGACATTTACTCCGCAGTTCCGATATAGAGATACCCGGGGTATCATCAATAATCAGACCGGAATTACCGATAACGCCTGCTCCTTCAATTAATTTCTCCCAATCGGAATCTGCCAGGCTGCCGGAACGTAAAACCTGGGCATCCACCCTGGATTCCAGTGAAAACAGACGGTTTACAAGCTGCTCTTTGGACATTTCCAGGCTGAATATGGCTGTGGGCAGATTCTCATGGAAGGCAACATATTGTGCCACATTTAACACAAATGCTGTTTTTCCCATGGAAGGACGGGCTGCCACTAAAATGAAATCTGAGGGCTGAAGGCCGGACATTTTATAATCCAAATCTACAAATCCTGTGGGAATACCTGTCACATTCCCCTGGGTTTTTGACGCCAGCTCAATTTTCTCCAGGGCATTCAATACAATTTCTTTTATGGGAACGTAATCGCCGCTGTTACGGTTTTGCAGCAGCCCGAAAATATTCCGTTCCGTATCTGCCAGAATATCTTCCAGTTCCCCTGTTCCTGCATAACACTGGTTCTCTATTTCCTCTGTCACTTTAATCAGCCGCCGCAGCACTGCCTTATCTTTTACAATCTGGGCATATGACTTTACATTGGCAGACGTAGGAATTGCCGTCAGCAAATCACGTATAAATTCCAGGCTGCTGATTTCCTCAGGCACATTCATTGACTTTAATTTATTTTGCAGAGTGACTAAATCCACCGGCTGGCTGGCATTGTATAAATCCACCATTGCCTGAAACAATAATCCGTACTGCTGATGGTAAAAGTCCTCCTGCATCAGCATTTCCATAGCAATGACAATGGCCTCTTTGTCCATAATCATGGAACCTATCACCGATTGTTCCGCCTCTAAGCTATTGGGCATAATCCGTTTTATCAGTGCATCTTCCATGATAAAATTCCTCCTTTTACTCCGCGCTTACATGCACCCGCAAAATACCTGTTACTTTGGAATGTAAACGTATTGGCACTTCATGCATCCCAAGGGAACGGATAGGCTCGTCTAACTGCATTTTCTTCTTATCAATATCCAAATCCAGTTGTTTTTTTGCCGCTGCTGCAATTTCTTTTGTGGAAACAGAGCCAAATGTCTTTTCTCCCTTTCCGGTTTTTATCTTTACTTCAACTTTTAAATCTTCCAGCCTTTTTGCCATTTCCTGTGCAGCTTCAAAATTTTCTTCTTCTACCTTCTTTGCATGTTGGTTCTGCAGTTTCAAATCATTCAGGTTTTTGTTGGTTGCCTCCACTGCCTGTTTTTTTGCAAAAAGCACGTTTCTTGCATATGCATCGCTGGTTTTTACAACTTCACCCTTTTTTCCAAGACTTTTTACATCCTGCAATAATATTACATTCACGCTTCTATCTCTCCTTCTTCTATCATTCTGTCAATGGTGTCGCAGACAGCACGCTTTGCCTCATTCAATGTATATCCCGATAACTGGGCGCCCGCCACATTCAAATGGCCTCCTCCCCCTAAACGTTCCATAATAAGCTGTACGTTTACCTCATCAATAGACCTGGAACTGATATATATTTTATCTTGATATTCCGTCAATACAAAAGATGCCTTAATTCCCACAATGTTTAACAGTTCGTCCGCTGCCTGGGCACACACGATTGTGGGGCTTTCTACCTTTCCCGGATATACGGAAATAGCAAAAGAACCCTCATAAACCTCCGCATGACGAACAATTTCCGCCCTTGCCTTGTAAGACTCCATATCGTTCCGCAGCATTTTACGGACTCTTGTAACTTCTGCCCCGCATCTTCTTAAATATGCTGCCGCCTCAAAAGTGCGCACTCCTGTTTTTGTCATAAAGTTGTTGGTATCAATCAGGATTCCCGCATAAATACAATCTGCCTCAGAAGGCTCTAGCTTAATATTTTCCGTAAAATATTGAAGAACTTCCGCAATCATCTCACAGGCAGAAGACGCATATGGCTCAATATAAGACAATACAGGATTCTGGATTACCTCGCTTGTCTGCCTGTGATGGTCAAATACCACAACGGAAAGACCCTTGTTTAATAATTGGGGACATTCCGTATAATTGGGACGGTTGGTATCCACCACCATGACCAGAGTATTTTTGTTTACAATTTCAAGCGCCCGCTCGCTGTTGATAAATAAGTCCTCCGGGTATCCCTTTTCCGGGGTAAAACACTCTTTTAAGGGACGCAGGGAAGATGTAACAGTGTTAAGAACAATCTGCGCCTTTTTCCCTAATACTTTAGCCGCACAGTAAATCCCGATTGCAGCGCCGAAAGCATCTGCATCGCTGATGCTGTGTCCCATAATGATAACATTTTCCCGGCTCTCCAATGTCTCTCTGAGAGCGTGGGCTTTTACCCTTGCTTTTACACGGGTCGTCTTTTCTACGGTCTGGGATTTTCCTCCATAATAGGAAATCCGCTCAAATTCTTTTACTACCGCCTGGTCGCCGCCTCTTCCTAAGGCAAGGTCTATTGCCATACGGGAATATTCATAATTTTTGTTGTAGCCATCCCCATTCATACCTACGCCGATACTTAAGGTAACAGCCATCTCATTGCCTACTTTTACGGTTTTTACTTCCTCTAAGAGGCTGAATTTGTCCTTTTCCAAGACAGATAAATATTTATACTTAAAAACAATAAAATATTTATCTTTTTCCATTTTCCGAACCAAAGCATCTATTTCGGAAAAATATTTATTAATTTTTCTGTCAATCAATGCCACCAAAAGAGAACGTTTGACATTTTCTATGCTCTCTAACGCCTCTTCATAATTATCAATATACACAAGGGCAGACACTAACTTCTGGTCCCTGTTATCCTGGATATACTGGCTTAACTGTGTTTCATCAAAAAGGTAAAAGGCGATTAAGTAAGCGCTGTCCTCTCTTTTTTCCGAGACTTCTATAATATCGCTTTTTTCCACCATGCTTTCAAAATACAGCCTGGTAGTTTCCGCCCTGAAAACCTTTTCTTCCCAGTTCAGGTAAAAATTGCTTTCCTCTTCTCCTTTTTGCAGCGCTTCCTTGGAAATACTTGGAAATATACTGAAAATGGATTTGTGGTACTCCTTGTCCTTGCCGGTAACTTCCACAAATTTATTATTCATCCATAAAATCTTTCCGTTAATATCCAAAAGGGCATATGGAATCTCAAATTCGTTTAGAAGCTTCTTTTGCACCGTGGAATACTGGGTGGCAAAATTTATCATTTCCTTTACCAATACCGGCTGATTCCTCATATATGAAGAAAATACACAAACAAAATACACTACCAGAAATCCGGAAACCATAATCCCTGCTTCCCGGTTTACAAAATATATAGGAAAATTTAAAACAGCCAGCAAAATTGTTAACAGCATTGGCCAAAATAAATAATTCCGCAGCTTTCCTTTTAATTTCAAATTGTGTTTCATGATGCCGCATCCTCCATCTGTGCATCTTTTATCTGTACAAAATGACAAACTTCCGCACATCTGCTGCTATGTATTATAACAGTTTTTTTCTGACTTTACAAATGCAGCACTCGTTCTTTAATCTCCTGAGTCCTTCCCTGGTTCCAAAACTGAGTACCGATATATCCGCAGGTACGCCTTGCTACACTCATAGTATTCTGATCATGATTTCCACAATTGGGACATTCCCAAATAAGTTTACCGTTTTCATCGGTAACAATCTGTATTTCTCCGTTATATCCGCAAAGGCTGCAATAATCGCTTTTCGTATTTAACTCTGCATACATAATATTCTGATATATATGCTGCATCACTGTAAGCACTGCGGGAATATTGTTTTTCATGTCCGGCACTTCCACGTAACTGATGGCCCCGCCGGGGGAAAGAGGCTGGAACTGGCTCTCAAAACTTAATTTATGGAAAGCATCAATATTTTCCGTAACATGTACGTGATAGGAATTGGTAATATAATTTTTATCCGTAACTCCCTCTATAATGCCGAATCTTTTTTGAAGGCCTTTTGCAAATTTGTATGTGGTGGACTCCAACGGCGTACCATACACGGAATAATCAATGTGCTCACTGGCTTTCCACCTGGCACATGCATCATTTAGATGCTGCATGACTTCTAAAGCGAAAGGTGTGGCAGAGGAGTCCGTATGGCTCTTTCCCGTCATATAGCGGACACACTCGCACAGCCCTGCATAGCCCAGTGAAATAGTGGAATAACCATTATATAAAAGTTTATCTATGGTCTCACCTTTTTTCAAACGTGCAAGAGCCCCATTCTGCCATAAAATAGGCGCAATATCCGATTTTGTCCCCTTAAGCCTTTCGTTTCTTGCCTTTAATGCCTTATGGCACAATTCCAGACGTTCATCAAAAATTTTCCAGAATTCATCAAAATCCCCCTGGGAAGAACATGCCACATCTACTAAATTAATGGTACATACTCCCTGGTTAAAACGCCCGTAAAATTTAGGCTCTCCCTTTTCGTCGTGGTAAACTGTTAAAAAGGAACGGCATCCCATACAGGTGTATACATTTCCATGTTTTAATTCCCTCATAACCTTTGCAGAAATATAATCGGGAACCATGCGCTTTGCAGTGCATTTTGCCGCTAAAACCGTTACATCCCAATAAGGAGTCCCCTCTTTTACATTGTCTTCATCCAACACATATATTAATTTGGGAAAGGCCGGCGTAATGTATACGCCTTTTTCATTTTTTACCCCAAGAATTCTCTGATTTAAAATTTCCCGGATAACCATGGCAAGGTCTTCCCGTTCCTGTCCTTCCGGAGCTTCATCCAAATACATGAATACGGTAATAAACGGGGCCTGTCCGTTTGTAGTCATTAAAGTAACTACCTGGTACTGGATAGTCTGTACACCTTTTTCGATATCTTTTGCCACTCGTTTCTCTGCAACCCGGTAAATCTGTTCATCATCTGCCTCAATTCCTGCCTCTTCAAACTCTTTTCTTACTTCCTTTCGGAATTTCTCTCTGGAAGAAGCCACAAACTTAGACAAATGGTAGGCGCTGATAGACTGTCCCCCATACTGGCTGGACGCCACCTGGGCGATAATCTGGGATGCAACAATACATGCCACGGAAAAAGAATTTGGCCTGTCAATCTTTGTCTCGCTGATAACCGTGCCGTTTTGCAGCATATCGTCTAAATTAACAAGACAGCAGTTATGGATGTGCTGTGCAAAATAATCTGCATCATGAAAATGAATCAGTCCTTTCTCATGGGCATCCCACACCTCCGGAGGAAGAAGAAAACGCTTTGTAATATCCTTACTTACCTCTCCTGCCATATAATCCCGCTGGGTAGAAGCTAACAGGGGATTCTTGTTAGAATTTTCCTGCTTGATATCTTCATTCTGGCTCTCAATAATGGTCATAATCTGCCTGTCCGTAGTATTGGACTGACGCACAAGCTGGCGTTTATAGCGGTAGGTGATATATGCCCTTGCCACATGAAATGCCCCGGCTTCCATAATCCTGTCCTCTACTTCATCCTGAATTTCCTCTACGCCCATGGCACGGATGGAATCTTTACAGACTTTTTCCACTTTTTTAGAAATCTGATGAATCTGCTCCGATGTGAGCCGCTGGGTAACTTCCACTTCTTTGTTTGCCTTACACACCGCAGCAATAATCTTTGTAATATCAAATGTAACTTCTTCTCCGCTTCGTTTAATAATTTTCAATCTTACAGCCTCCCAATAAAAATGCTACTGTTCAATTCTGCCCAGTAACATAAATTTGCTTGTATGTATTGTAACATGTTCTATACAAAAATGGCAATAAGAACAGTAAAGAAAAACCCCGCCAGATTCTGGCGGGGAATTTTTAACATTTATTAGTCTGTCACATATGGCATTAATGCTACGTGGCGTGCCCTTTTAATTGCAACCGTAAGGGCTCTCTGATGCTTTGCACAGTTTCCTGTGATTCTCCTGGGAAGGATTTTACCTCTCTCGGATACATATCTCTTTAATTTATTGGTATCTTTGTAATCGATAACATTATCTTTTCCACAGAAAACACATACCTTCTTTCTCCTGTGCACCGGCCTTCTTTTAAACGAACCGTTATCCTTTCCTTCTTTACTATAAGCCATTGACTTTACCTCCTATCAATGTGTACCTGTATTTTTAAGTTCCGGGTTTAATTAAATGGTAACTCCTCATCTATCCCGTCCGGAATATTCATAAAACCGTCTCCTGCCGCAACACTGGGTGACGGCCTGTCAGCAGGCGTAAATCCTCCGCTGTTCTGCTCACTGGCTGCTTTGCTTTCCGCAAACTCCTGTTCCTCTACCACAACATCCGTAGTATAGACTTTCTGTCCATCCTTATTGGTGTAGCTTCCTGTCTGAATCCTTCCGGTTATTGCAATTTTGATTCCCTTGCGCAGATACTTTTCAGCAAATTCCCCCTGGCGTCCAAATGCAACGCATCCGATAAAATCTGCCGTCTGGGAGTCTGCGTCCCTGCGGAATCTTCTGTCTACTGCTAATGTATACCTTGCCACTGCGGTTGCCTGCTCACCCTGGGAGTAACGTATCTCCGGGTCCCTTGTCAGGCGTCCCATAAGAATTACCTTATTCATATATTTTCCTCTTTTCTAATTACGCCTCGTCTTTCTTAACGCATAAGAAACGAAGAACATTATCCATAATACGAACATTCTGCTCCACTTGCGCAGGAACAGACGGCTCTGCCTCAAACTGGACAAAATAATAAAAGCCTTCTCTCATTTTCTGAACCTCATAAGCTAATCTCTTTTTGCCCCAGTCCTCAACTTCTGTCACAGTTCCACCGAAACGGGTAATATACTCTTTCGCCTTCTCAACTGTTGCAGTTCTGGCATCATCTTCGATTTTTGCATTAACAACAAGTGCTAATTCATATTTGTTCATGCAATAATACCTCCTTTTGGTCTCTGGCCCTTTTCTAATAAAAAGAGCAAGGAATTTGTAGTTTTTCACAAGTAAATACTTTACCACAAATTTCTGGCCAAATCAAGAGTTTTTGCGAATTTCCTTTACGTTTTTTTCTACAAGCTTCCTTGATACCATAATCTGATGTCCGCATCCCAGGCATTTTAAACGAAAATCTGCCCCTACCCGCAAAATTTCCCATTCACTGCTGCCGCAGGGATGCTTTTTCTTTAGCCTTACAATATCTCCCAATTCAAATTGCATATTTGTCCTTTCTTATTATCCCAAAACCTCCGGGCATTTTAACCTTAAAGGCTGATGGCAGATAACACTTCCCCGATTTTTCCCTCAATTCTAAGGTTTGACCGGCTGTCCATTGGGGTAACGGATTTATTGATTAACACCAGCTTATTTCCCCGATAGTAATCAATAAGCCCTGCCGCCGGATATACCGCCAAAGATGTTCCTCCTATAATCAACATATCCGCCCCTGCAATATAACGAATGGACTTTGTCATAGTTTCATTGTCCAGCCCTTCCTCATAAAGCACTACATCCGGCTTAATTTTTCCGCCGCATTCGTCACAAATAGGTATATCTTTAGAATCTAAAATATATTTTGCATCAAAAAGTTTTCCGCAGCTCTGGCAGTAATTTCTGTGAACGCTTCCATGAAGTTCCAGGACTTCCCTGCTCCCTGCTGCCTGATGAAGCCCGTCAATATTCTGGGTAATCACTGCCTTTAACTTGCCCGCTGCCTCCAATTCCGCTAATTTCAGGTGGGCTGCATTTGGTTTTGCATCCAGACACAGCATTTTATTCCTGTAAAAACGGTAAAATTCCGACGGTTTCTGAAGATAGAAACTGTGGCTTAAAATTGTTTCCGGAGGATAGTCATATTGCTGGTTGTACAATCCGTCCACACTGCGGAAATCCGGTATGCCGCTTTCTGTGGATACTCCTGCTCCCCCAAAAAATACAATATTGTCCGATTCCTTCACCCATTGTAGAAATTGTTTCATGTTATCCATATTTTTTACCTCCTTATAAATTTTATATAGGTATATTTATACATTTTCTTCTGTTTTCTGTCCTTTTTCCTTAAAAATTCCATGCAGCATCACAACTGCCGCTATTGCCAGTACAAATTCCGCCACAAACTGGGCAAATGCCATTCCATACAAAGGCCAGACTGCATTTAAAATAATGATAGCCGGAATCTCCAAAACAATTTTTCTTAAAATGGCAAACAGTAAAGCCCTTCTGCCGGAGCCGATTGCCTGGAACACTCCCACAGCCATAAAATCCATGCAGAGAAACGGCAGCGCCAGCATTAACCCTCTGAGAAATACTTTTCCGTATTCTATTACATTTACATTATCTATAAACAGATGAATCAATGTTTCTGAACCGAATATTCCTCCCAAAACTACTGCCAGCATAAATCCTAACATAACTTTTGTAACAAATAAAATGGCATCTTTCATACGCTTACGGTTTCCGCTGGCGTAATTATAACTGACTAAAGGCATAATCCCCTGGGAACCTCCCAATGCAATGTGCATGGGCACCATCTGGATTTTCTGGGCAATACCCATTGCCGCCACGGCATCCGAACCATAGCCCGCAGTAAAATTGTTAAGAATTGTCATGCCTGTTACATTTAAAAGATTCTGGATGGATGCGGGTATTCCCACGGAACACACCCCAAAAACCAAATCCCTGCGGAATGTAAACATTTTAGGATGAATGCATACTAATGTAGACTTTCTTTTTACAAAAATAAGGATAAGAAAATATGTACACGCCACGCAGTTTGACAAAAATGTGGCTAGTCCTGCTCCTGCCGCCCCTAAATTTAATCCCCAGGGCATAATAAAGAACGGGTCTAACACAATATTAAGTAAACAGCCGCTCATTGTTCCTATGCTGGCATGAAGGGATGCACCTTCTGCCCTCACAAGATATGCAAATACCACATTTAATATAGAAGGAACTGCTCCCATAAGGACTGTCCATCTCAAATAATCCCTTGTGGCGTCTATGGTCATGGCATCGGTTCCCAGCAGATTTAACAAAGGAATCTGAAAAATCAGACACAGCAGGGAAAACAGGATTCCACAAAGCAATGCACAATAAAATCCAAATGCCGAGCCCTGGCGTACCGTTTCATAATCTTTTCTTCCCAATGCCCGGCTCATAACACTGGAACTGCCCACGCCGAACAGATTATTTACCGCATTAAATGCCAAAAGCACAGGAGCGGCTAATGTTACGGCGGCATTTTGTATAGGGTCGTTTAAAAGCCCTACAAAATAGGTATCTGCGATATTATAAATTACCATCACCAATGAACTTATAATTGTGGGCACCGTGAGGGATGCTACTGCCCTGGGAATAGAATAATCCTCAAAAAGAGCTGTTTTTGTATTTTCTTCCATTTATAACACTTCTTTGCTAATTATTTTTTGCATATATGCCTATGCTCATTATACACGAAAAAAGCAGAATCAGCAATTTTGACTCTGCTTTTATATAGTTGCGGGGATAGGATTTGAACCTACGACCTTCGGGTTATGAGCCCGACGAGCTTCCAGACTGCTCCACCCCGCGTCAGCAAAAACCATTATATTCCATAATCCAGAAAATGTCAAATTATACTTTTTATTTTTGCATTTTTTAATCTGGAATGTATTAACTTTGATTTTTATAGTATATACATGGATAAGCAGATTTATGCATAGAAAAGCACTTCTTCCAATATAATATACTTGCATCCTTTCTTTTTTGTGTTAAGATAATCTTAGTAAAATAAAAAGGAGTGATAAAAATGGCAGAAGAAATTTTAGAGAAAAAAGAATCCATGGACGATTACAAAGAGGAATTGGAATCTTCCTTCCGTAAACTGAATGAAGGAGATATTGTAAGCGGTACGGTAATTGCTGTCAGTGAAGAAGAAGTTACCCTGGATTTAAAATATTTTGCATCCGGAATTATTAAAGCGGAAGATATCAGTAATGACCCGGATTTTCGTATTATGGAATCCGTTCATGTAGGAGATGTTATGGAGGCTACCATTGTCCGTATGGATGACGGAGAGGGCAATCTGCTGCTTTCCAAAAAGGAAGCCAATGACATACTTGCCTGGGAAAAATTACACCAGTACTTAGAAGAAGGGACAAACTTAAATGTACGGGTAAAAGGCATTGTACCCAGTGGTGTTATCGCATATGTGGAGGGCATTCGGGGATTTATCCCTGCTTCCCATCTGAGCCTTGATTATGTGGAAGACTGCAACCCATGGCTTGGGAAAGATTTGGAAGTGCGTGTAATAACGGTTGATGAAAATGCCAAAAAACTTGTACTTTCCGCCAAAGTCATTGCCAGGGAAAAGGCAGAAGAAGAGAGAAACCACAGGATTTCCATGTTGACCCCCGGTTCTGTTGTAGAGGGAACCGTAGAAAGCCTGATGCCTTACGGGGCATTTATCAGCCTTGGAAACGGGCTTTCCGGCCTTGTGCACATTTCCCAAATCTGCCAGAAGCGCATTAAAAAACCAGGTGAAGTCCTGCAGCCGGGCCAGAAAGTAAAGGCAAAAATTTTAAATACCAATGATAACAAAATCAGCCTTAGCATCCGTGCTTTGGAAGATGAAATGGTGGATACCAAAACTGACGAAATAGAAGATGTGGAAAAATATGTTTCCAAAGAACAGGCATCTACCAATTTAGGTTCCCTGTTGGCAGGTCTTAAGCTTGATTAAGTGTTTTGTTTTCTTTCCGCTTTATAATATATAAAGCGGAAAAAGCAGCACTTATTCCTATTATTATACCGGCTAAAACATCCGTAGGATAATGGATTCCAATATAAAGCCTGGAAAAACAGATACATATTGCAAGTACAAATAAAGGAATGCCGGCTTGTTTCGGCATTTTTTTTAACAGCACAGTGCCGGCAGCCATGGAACAGGTGGAATGACCGGAAGGAAATGACCAGTCCGATGCTTTCTGTCCTATCAGTACCAGCCCTTCCACCACCTCATAGGGACGTACCCTTGCCACCGCATTTTTTAAAATCACATTTGTTACGATAAACCCAATGAAAACTGCCACAATCCCGGTCATTCCCACGCTGCGGAATCTGGAAATACAGCATAAAACCGCTAAAAGCACCAGCCAGAACCATCCTGCATTTCCCAGCTTTGTAATAAAAAGCATAATGGGAGTGAGCCAGTCACTTCTCACGTATTCCTGTAAGAACAATAATATATTTCCATCCAACGCAAATAATTGTTCCATTAAAACTTTCCTTTCTATATAATTTCAATTTTTAAACTTTTACAGCTTTTTATTCATAACAAACTTCCCCCGCCTCATATATATAATAAAAAAGTTCCGGGGATTTTATGGGATTTTTGTATTTTTTATCTGAGTGTATCATACCTTTAACAGTTTTCCTTATTGTAGCATACGGTCTTTTAAACCGTCAAAACATATACCAGGATTTTCTGGAAGGTGCAAAAGACGGTTTTCATACTACTATTGATATTCTGCCCACCTTAGTAGGATTAATGACTGCCGTGGGCATCTTAAGGGCTTCCGGTTTTCTGGATTTTCTTGGCAGTTTTTTTATGAAATTTGCCTCCTATATACACTTTCCGGCGGAATTAGTTCCTATTTCTGTTGTAAAAATGTTTTCTTCTTCTGCAGCCACCGGACTTTTACTGGATATTTATAAGACATATGGGACAGACTCTTTTTTAGGAATGTGCAGTTCCATTATGATGAGCTGTACGGAAACCATATTCTATACAATGAGCATCTATTTCCTTCATGTAGGGGTAAAAAAAACACGCTTTACGCTTCTTGGAGCGTTATTTTCTACCATTTGTGGAATAGCTGCCAGTGTTTTAATTGCAGGAATGCTTTAAATTTCCTTAACTATAACATCATCCTCAATTCCCTTATCCACGGATTTCCTGGTACACCAGAAAATAATTCCCGCTATAAATACAATGGTTACGGCAATACCGCCCTCTAAACCAAAAGTCCCGCCGTTTACCAATTCTTTCCCTTCCACCATTGTTGTGGAAAAAACGCTGCAGTCGCTGCTTGTGCCGCTTACCAACACTCCGTATACATTTCCCTGCACCAGGTTCCATACGGAATGAAATGCCGCTATACCCCAGATACTGCCTCTCTTTAAAAAATACAGGGATGCAAATACTCCAAATAAGGTTAAATTAATAAATGCAAGTATAGAAATTCCGCTGTTAAACAGATGAAGCGAAGCAAATATCAAAGAATTTGCCATAATTCCTGCTGCTACGGGATAGCGTCTTGACATAGACACCATAAAATATCCCCGGCAAAGTGCTTCCTCTGACATTCCCTGAACCATATAGCCTAACAAATACAGAAGGAAAATCCCAAAGGAAAAGTTTTCTGAAATACCGTTAAATTTCATGGTTCCGGTTACCACACAGATTAAAACAGCCACGGAGAATAATATGAATCCTCCTCCCATGCCAATTAAATATTCTTTTACCATGTCTTTTTTTACAAATCCAAGGGAAGTCATCTTCCGTTTCTGAATCAATTTACAGAATAATAAAGTGATTATAATGATACCCACTGTGGAAAACAGCATGACAATCACATACATATTTTCTGACGTGGCTTCATTGAATATCCTCGTGTATTCATCCATGTCCCCGGATACTGCTGCCTCCATCATTTCAGGATGCTGTAATTGTATGATTAGCTCCATAGGCATCATAAAAACAGACTGCACAATACCCGACACAATGAATACGGCAATAAATACCAATATTTCCAAAAGCCAGAACATTCCTTTTTTTCTTTCTCTTGCCTGCTGCACTGCCACTGGTTCTTCCAAAAAATCTCTCATTTTTTTCTCCTTTTTACTTTTTTAATATTTTTTTATTAGTTTATCCTATCGGAAAAGAAATTGCAACAATGCATAAAATGACTATAATTATTGTTTAATAAAATGACGATATAGATATTGGATGCATATATTTAAATGACATGACGGCAAGGACGCCAATTTAATCAAAGGAGGGATATCTATGTCAAATATTTTTGGATATGATTCATTTTCATTTTCCGGAACATCATCCTCATCATCTAATTCTCTCAGCTTCAGTTTAGCTGACTATGCCAGCATTAAAAACGGAAGCTACAAAAAATTAGTTTCTGCTTATTACAAGAATGTAGACGAAGAAAACGGCAAAACTTCATCTTCTTCCTCCTCATCAAACGTAAAAGATTCAAAACAGAAACTAAACTCCATTACAGAGGCTGCGGACAATTTAAAATCATCCGTTTCCACCGCAAAATCTCTGATTCAGACAAAGAAAAACGAAAATGGTTACAGCTATGTTGACTATGACGAAGACAAAATGTATAAGGCTGTGAAAGAATTTGCTGACAATTACAACAGTTTGATGGATGCAGCATCAGGCGCTGAGACATCCAGCATTACAAGAGCAGCAAAGAGCATGGCTTCTTATACAAAAGCCAACAAGAATGCCCTTTCTGCAATTGGTATCACCGTTGACGAAGACAATAAGATTACCGTTGACGAGGACAAATTCAAAGAGGCAAGCAAAGCCAGAGTACAATCCTTATTTGGCGATGTGGGCGGCTACGCATACCAGGTCAGCGCAAAAGCAAGCAATATCAGCTTCTCCACCGCAGACATGGCAAAGAAAGTCAGCAGTAATGACGGCAAGAATAAGAATGGCCTTTCCTCCATCTCTACATCCAAAGACACTACAAAGACTTTGGGAATGATTGAGGAATATGCTGAGAAGGCAAAGAAATCCCTTGAGGTTCTTCTTGAGTCCGGCAGCAAGTCCAAGTTTAATAAGGTAACAAAAACAGACGAAAATGGCAAAACCTATCAGGATTATGATAAGGATGCTATCTATACGGCAGTCAATGATTTTATCAAAGACTACAATAAACTGATGGACAAAACAGAGGATTCCAATACCAGCAGCATTTCCCAGGCAAGAAGGACTCTTGCAAACTATGCAAAGTCCAACAAGAGTAATTTTAAAGAAATCGGCATTTCCATTGATTCCGACGACAATCTTGTTATTGATAAAGAGAAGTTTATGAATGCAGATATGGCAAAGGTTAAATCCTTATTCCAGAATACCAACAGCTTCGGCAAACAGGCAAAAGAGCAGATTAGCAAGATTGACTTAAATGCAGAGAAGGAAGCTGCCAAGTCCAATACATATTCCGACAACGGCTCCTACTCTTATAACTACAATTCCGGAGATTGGTTTACCTCAGGATTCTAGTATTTTTTGTAAAATGAGAATAGTATGATGAAATGATGTGGGTGTCCCCAGGATGAGGGACACCCTTTTCCTTAAAAATAAATTACCCGGAGAGGTTTTATGCAGAAAAAATACCAAAGCCCGTTTCTGACAAGGCAATATATGCTTTCAAAAGACTTTGAATTATACTATTACAGTGATACTTCCATGCAGAAAGTATCAAAACATGCCCACAATTATTATGAATTTTATTTTTTTATAGAGGGAGATGTGAGCATAGAGATTGAGAATCAATTATATCCCGTAAAATACGGTGATGTTATGTTGATTCCTCCACATGTAATACACCGTCCAATTATCCACAGTTTCAACAGGCCTTACCAGCGTTTTGTATTCTGGATTAGCCAGGAATACTGTAATTACTTAATGGAGTTATCCACAGATTATGCCTACCTTATGCAGTATATTATCAACCACAAAGAGTATGTTTTCCACAATGAAAGAATTGCCTTTCATTCCCTGCAGTCAAAATTACTCCGCCTGATTGAAGAAATGCGCTCGGAACATTTTGGAAAATCTGCTCAGATTACCCTTTGCGTTAATGATTTAGTGCTGCACTTGAACCGTCTTGTATATGAACAAAAACATCCAAAAAAAGCCGGGGATGAACTGTCACTTTACCAGAATCTTTGCAGCTTTATAGAAGAACATATTGAAGAAAATTTACCCTTAGAGCGTCTTGCAGCGGAATTTTATGTCAGTAAATACCATATTGCCCATATATTTAAGGAAAACTTAGGAATTTCCATCCATCAATATATTACAAAAAAACGTCTTCTCCTATGCAGAGAAGCTATTGCCTCCGGCATGGGGATTACAGAATCCTATCATACCTATGGGTTTGGGGATTATTCCAGTTTTTACCGGGCTTTCAAAAAGGAATATGGAATTTCCCCAAAAGATTTTAAAAATATGCAGATACTTTCCTATGATGACTCTAAGCGGTAAATTTATAGCCGATAGTCATGACATTTTCTTACACTGTTTTTAACTTACCTTCTGTCCATCACTTTACAAAATACAATTGCCGCCCCCGTACTCACCATTGTTGCCAGGATGCCCGGCCCTACAATTGCCGTAGGATTCACACTCCCATACTGGCTGCGATACGCAATGATATTTACCGGAATAAGCTGCAAAGATGAAATATTCAATATTAAAAAGATGCACATCTCATTACTTGCCACCCCTTTTGGCATTCCCTTATCATTTCTTGGCTTTCGTAGTTTCTTTTTTTCAGTGGGTAATGACATCTGAATCTGTCCCTTTCGCCGCTCCTCCTCCAGCTTCGCCAGCTCCTCCATGGCAGCAAGCCCGGCAGGAGTTGCCGCCCAGCCAAGTCCAAAAACATTTGCTATCATATTAGTGGCAATATAACGATTTGCCGGATGCCCGGCAGGAATCCGTGGAAAGAAAAATTTTAATATAGGCATCAGCTTTTTTGCGGCTCCTTCAATAATACCTGCACCCTCCGCAATCCGCATCATTCCCACCCAAAATGACATAACTCCCATCATAGTAATACATAAAGTTACTGCTTCCTTAGCAGAACTTATGGCTGCATCCGTGACGGCAGGGAGATTTCCCGTAAAAGCAGCGTACAAGACTCCAATCAAAATCATAAAACCCCAGAGATAATTCATATTCCAGTCTCCTTTCCTCTTTTTATATAATATTTCTCATTTTTCAATCATATGCTAATATAAAATTATATAAATATAGAAAGGATTTTACCCTTGAAGAAACATTACAAAACGAAACCTGCCAAAATAATTATTATCTGGCTTACAATTACCATAACCTTATTTTCCGGCTGCCAGGCTTCCATAGAATCCCCTGCTCCCGATATAACAACTGAATCTAATGATTATTCCGCTTTTACTAATGATGAGAGGACTAAATTTGATAATTACACAAGAGATTTATTTGTACAGGAAGTCTCCTCTAACACAATAAATTTACATTACACATTAAAAAATCCAAAAGCCTATGGCATTACAGATTATAACATTTCTCTTGGAAACCTTTCCAAAGACGAGATTGAAAAGTCAACTTCCCAGTTGGAAAACATGAAAGCAGCCCTGAATTCTTTTCAATCTGAGGCTTTAACTTCCAGGCAGCAGTTAACATTGGATATTTTAAAAGATTATTGTGACAGGGAACTGGATGTATCCGATTTAACTTATTACGGTGAACCCCTCCGGCCCACAACCGGTATTACTTCCGAGCTTCCGGTACTTTTGGGAGAATATTCTTTTAACAGCCAAAAAGATGTAACAGATTACCTCTCCTTACTCGGATGCGTGGAAGAATATTTCAACAGTATTATGGATTTTGAAAGGGAAAAAGCGGCTGAAGGGCTTTTTATGCCAGATTATGCGGCTGATACTTTAATCGAATCCTGTCAGGCTTTTATAGAAGACCCGGAAAACAATTGCCTGATTTCTACTTTTAATTCTAAGGTGGATAAGCTGGCGGATTTATCTGACAAGAAAAAGGAATCCTATAAATTACAAAATCACACTTTAGTACTGGAAAAAGTAATTCCGGCTTATGAATCTATTATTAGCGGGCTTTCAACCCTTCGGGATTCCGGAAAAAATAAGGAAGGACTTTGCCACTTTCCCCAGGGAAAGCAATACTATACTTATCTTGTGAAAAGCTATACCGGATCAGACAGAACTGTCAGCGAATTGCAGCAGCTAACGGAAAATCAGAGAAATTCTGATATTATGAATATGAAGCAGATTATTTCAAACGACCCTGCCCTCCTTTCTGCTTCATCAAATGCATCTGTTACGGCAGAAAGCCCTGAATCCATATTGAATACCCTTCAGGAAAAAATGCTGGCAGATTTTCCTGCTGCCGCCAACGGTTCTTTTGAAATAAATTATGTGCATGAATCTTTGCAGGACGCCCTTGCCCCTGCCTTTTACCTTACTGCTCCTTTAGATGATATGAGCCACAATGTTATTTATATTAACGGAAAAAGCGGCTATGAAGGAGTACAGCTTTTTACTACCCTTGCACATGAAGGTTATCCGGGACATCTTTATCAGACTACCGGTTCTGCCGCCGCCGGATTAGAACCTATCCGCTCCCTTCTTAATTATCCCGGTTATGTAGAAGGATGGGCAACTTATGTGGAAATGATTTCTTACAACTATTTGGATTTACAAGCGGAAATATCTGACATTTTAATGTATAACCAGTCTGCCTTATTAAGTCTGTATGCTACGGTAGATATGGGAATCCATTATGAAGGCTGGTCTTTGGAAGATGTAATAAACTTTTTCGGGGAATATGGAATTAATAATGAAAGCACAATACAAAGCATTTATGAGTTAATAATAGAAGAGCCGGCCCACTACCTGAAATACTATATCGGATACCTGGAATTTCTCCGGTTAAAAGAAGACATGAAAAATACCTGGGGAAGTACATATACAGACCTTCTGTTCCATAAGAAAATCGTGGATGCAGGACCCATGCCCTTCTATATCCTGAAAAAATATATGAACGGAGAATATGAATCAAAAAACCTGCCAGGGAAGTAGGTTAAACCAGCTTTTTTTCCAGCCATTTTCCGCTCCTGTAACGGTGAATATACAAAAGTGCACGGAATGCCCAGTCCACGTACATGGCAGTCCAGACCCCGAGTACCCCTAATTTTAATGTCAGTGCAAAAAAGTAACTGCTTAAAATCCGAAAAATCCACATGGAAAAAACGCTTACCACCATCGTATATCTGGCATCCCCTGCCGCCCTGAGAAGATTTGGCATTGTAAAACTTAAGGGCCAGATACATGCGGCGCTGACTGCATAAGTAGACATTAACTGTACGCCGATAGCAAAAGCCTGTTGGGACAACCCAAAGCAATGGAGCAGGGGTTTTTGTACCAGAAACAGGGTAAGCTGGCAGCAGGCCATGCCAATATAGGCAAGCTTCATAAGTTTTTTTCCATAATAGCGCGCCTGTTCTTTTTCTCCGGCGCCGATACACCGCCCGATTACTGTCACCATAGAAAGCCCGATAGCGCTTCCCATAATATTGGAAACTCCTGCGATACTGTTCCCTACCGCATTTGCGGCAATGGATGCTGTTCCGAAAGTAGCAGTCAGACTTGAAACCAAAAGTTTTCCTACCTGGAACATGCCGTTTTCTATGCCGCTGGGAATACCGATTTGCAGAATTTTTTTGATGATTCCATAATTTGGATGCAGTGTCTCCCTTGTGGCAATACAAAGGGGATGATCTTTATGGCAAAGGAGAACTGTCATATATAAAGCTGCACCTATTCTGGCAATTAATGTAGCAATTGCCGCTCCAAAAACTCCTAAGCGGAAAACAAATATAAAAAGAGCATTCCCGGAAATATTCATCAGGTTCATCACAAGGCTGGTATACATACTAATCTTACTGTTGCCGATGCTTCTAAACAGGGCTGCCCCTGCATTATATACACCCAGAAACGGATAGGAACAGGCAGAAATTACAAAATAGATTTCTGCATTATGCATTACGTCCGCATCAATCTGCCCAAAAATCCACTGGAGCAGAAACCGATAAAAAATCAGGGCAAATATCATGACTGCCAGTGAAACGGTTGTCATAATAAAAATCAACTGCCCGGCGGAACGTTTTGCCTCTCCTTCTTTTCCTTTTCCCAGATACTGACTGCAAACAACGGCGCCTCCGGTAGCAAGAGCTGCCATGACCTGTACCAGCAGGATACTGATGCTGTCTACCAGGGATACCCCGGATACTGCCGCCTCACCGCAGGAGGACACCATCAAAGTGTCAAAAAGTCCGATACTGATAGCTAAAGCCTGCTCCATTACCAGCGGAATAATCAATTTTTTAAGGTCTTCTTTAGAAAAAAGCATATGTTCCATTTTTCCTCTCCCCAAGTTCAATATATACTCCAGAGCATACACATTTGCCAAATGATTTGCTGTTTTTTTGGAAACAGAGAATACCTGTTGGCAAATCATTTGGCTCACGGGTATAAAAACTCGCTCAGACCTTGTTCTATCACATACCTCACAAAAAGTCAATCCGCCTTTGCTGCTGCTGTTACCATTGTTTAACATTTAATATCTTGTTTTTCCTTAATTTTCACATGAATTGCAAAGAAAATAATACTAAAAATCAATGCTGAAAAAAATGCTGAAATATACGTACTTTGATTGTGTATAGACAAATTGTATAAATTCCCTAATGGTACATATTTCTTAATTGAGAAATTTTTCAATCCCAATATCTGTCCTATAAAATCTATTATGCCATATACTATGCCGCTTCCATAAATCAGTCCAATAATAATTGCCGCAATTTGATTTCCTATGATTTGTACAAAACATGACATTATAACCGCCACACTATTCAGTAAAATATAATATAACATCAAATATCTGATTAATTCTATCGGATTTCCTGTGGGCATACTTGTAAAATCCGGATAAAAAAGAAAATATCCTATAAAAGAGACTATAAGTGTTATAAAAATGACTATTAAAGAAAATATTGAGCAAATAATCAGATTTGATATTATAAGTTTTTGTTCTCCCCCGATAAGTCCCACAATATTTTTTTCAAACCTGCTTTTCTGGTAAGCTCCTGCAAAAAGTCCCGAAAAAATCAAAATAGACATAGGTACTATATTCCCGGAGAATGCTGACACCAACATTTCATACTTTTCAGTATAATCTGCTGTATACGTTTCATCATAATTTTCCGAATATAATTCAAAACTATTTTTGTTTTCCTGTCTGACATTATCAGAAACTCCATTTTTCTGGGAACTGTCTAATACTGTCCCAAATAAAAATAACATTGACAAAGCAATTATAATAATATAGACATATTTGCTTTTTTTAAAGCGGAACCATTCCATTTTTATTATCTTAGACATTTTTCTTCCTCCCCGTAATATTAAAATAAAAATCCTCTAAATCAATTCCTTTTTCCCGACATTCTTTTTCCATTCCTTCTTTTGAGTTTTCATAAACTAATTTTCCATGGTCTATAATTCCGTATGATGTAACTATCTTAGATAATTCCTCCAAAATATGGCTGGATATAATTACAGTAATTTGATATTCCTTATTTAACTCTAAAATAATATCCCGCATTTCTGCAATTCCCTGTGGGTCTAATCCATTAATTGGCTCATCCAAAATTAATAATTTGGGATTTCCGATTAATGCCATTGCAACTCCAAGCCTTTGTTTCATTCCCAGGGAAAAGTTTTTTACTTTTTTCTTACCCGAATTTTGTAAATCCACCAAATCTAACCATTGATTGATATGCTTTTCTTTATCTTCTATTTCTGTACAATATGCTTTTAACATCAAATTATCATATGCCGTCATATTTTCAAAAAATCCGGGATTTTCTATTAAATTTCCTACTTTTAGAAATAAATTATTATTTAAAGCTGTACTTGTGCCATATTCATTCCCGAATAAAGAAAACTTTCCACTTGTAGGATGTGACAGACCGCTAAGCATCTTCATAAGAGATGTTTTTCCGGCGCCATTTCGCCCGACCAATCCATATATTTCACCCTTTTGGATGGAAATGCTGACATTATTCACTGCTATTTGCTCACCAAATTTTTTTGTTAGATTATTTGTTATGACTATATTTTCCACAATATATCTCCTATGTATTTATATCACTTATATACTTCCAGACAAAATTAACTTTATCAATGTCTATGGGATATTTCAACAAAAAAGGAATGAACGGTCATTTTTAGGAATAAGCGGTCAAATATCAATCCATATTTTTACTTCAAACCATCCATCAACCACTATAAATTTTACAGTACCATTATATTTATCTACCATATTCTTAATATTTCGTATTCCGTATCCATGATGAATATTATCCTTTTTTGTAGTAAACTTTCCAAGTTTCTCTATTTCTATTTCTTTTTCTATTGGATTTTTTACAGATATTAAAACCTTATTCTGAAAATGACGAATAGATAATTGAATTATTTTTTGTTTATATTTTAAATTTTTACAGGCATCTATGCTATTTGACAGTAAATTAGAAAAAAGTGTGCATAAATCAAATTCCTGTATTTTAAGTTCTTGCGGAATTCCCCCTTCATATTCAAATATAATATCAGAATCTATTTTTCTTATTTCACTGCTAAGCACTGCATCAACTAATTCATTACCTACACTTATTAATGGTTTACTTTTCCATTGCTGATGTTCCTCTATTTGTTTTATATAATCTAACGCTTGCTCTAAATTTCCGGATTCTATGTATTTTTCTAATATATACATATGATTTTTCATATCATGCCGAAGACTTTGTACTTCATCTATGTGATTTTTCATTCCTTGATAATGCTCTCTTAAAATGTTAAGATATTTATCTTTTAATACACTTTCTTTTCTATAATTTTCTTTCCACAAATTCAAAAATGCAATTCCAATTCCAGAAGCATATAAGAAAAATAGAACGATTATCTGAAGTATTTGAACAAATTTCTGCAAACTCTCATTCCATACTATCCTATATATTTCTATAAAATATGAAATGCCGCCTGCTGCAAATGCAAATAAAAAACCTATACTGTAATATCCAATAGGAATATTTTGAATCCATCGCACCCATGCTTTTCTTTTTTTTATTTGAAAACTGAACAGCAAAAGAATTAAAATTGTTATTATACTAAAAATTTCATCCTTGTATCGATTTAAAAAATATATTTTATCCAAATTAAATATGGAATAAATGATTTTAAGAGGATGATACACCATATCCACATAAAACATACTAAACCAATATTTTATAAAATTATGTATTACTTTCCCTTGAAATATAAGACAACATGAAATTAATGGAAAAAGTACAAATACTATATCTATGTAAATATTTTTTCCAAACCAGAATTCTAACATTGCTATCCCAATTACAAATAATGTTATTAACACTCCACATAAAAATACTATTCTCTTTTTTTTAAATTCTAACTGGCAAATCCCCCACATCCAAATAATAACTTCCAGCATTCCTAATATTGCAATTACAGTACGTTCAATCATTTATCTTCCCTTCTCCCACACATAATTTCTGTATTCTTCCATTATATTTTTTCTATTCCGCCTGCTAAACGGAACTTTAATGCCATTTTGCAGTATAATATCCTTATCTATTTTTTTAATATGATAATAATTTACAAGATAGCTTCTATGGCACAACCCAAATCCCCATTTTCCTAATTCATCCTGCCAATCATGTAAAGACTTTGAAGAAAACAGATATTCTTCCATACCATTCCTATGTATCTCACAGTATTTTCCATAGGCTCTGATGTATAAAATATCTTTTACAAAAACTTTTTCATACCCGTCTGATTTTTCAACTATAACAAAACGTATTTCATCATTAATATCTTCTATTATAAAGTTCATTTTTTCCTGAAATTTTTCGTAGGAAACAGGTTTGATTAAAAATCCATATACATCCCTGCCAAATGCATCCCCCACCATTTCCTGATGACTGGATACAAACAGGATTTTTATATTTTGTTTCTGCTTATGCAGCATATTTTTTATTTGTAATCCATTTAATTTGAATAATCTGTGCTCCAATGAGCCACCTGTCCGGTAAGCTTGAGCCACCATTCCGGATATGTGTGAGCCACTATT
>CANRJF010000036.1 GCA_947630855.1 uncultured Lachnospiraceae bacterium | reverse complement strand
GGAGAAAGAGCCCAAAAAAGAGGCATATATCATGTTGAAATCTTATGTCAGGGGCGGAATGGTATTTGTGGAGATAGAAAATAATTTCAGCGGGGAGCTGGAATTTGAAAAGGGAAGCCATATTCCCGTTTCCCACAAGGAGGGGGATGCCCATGGAATGGGACTGCGCAATATCAGAAACTGCGCCAGGAAATACGGCGGGGAAGTGGATTGTATTACACAGGGAGATAAATTTGTGTTATCAATTATGTTATGCTCCAGAGCATACATATTTGCCAAATGATTTGCTGTTTTTTGGAAACAGAGAATAACTGCCGGCAAATCATTTGGCTCACGAGTATAAAGGGAGGTAAAATTTTATGAACAGTGTATTTATGAATGGTCTTGTAACAGGAATTTCTTCTATGCTGCAGCAAAGTGAACAGGTAAATGGGAAAAACGGGCAGACTCAGGGACTTACCAGTGAGCAGAAACAGGATTTTGCAGAAGTTTTAACCCAGGCGATTGCCAAATCTATGACCACAAACAGTCTTTACGGAGGCAGTTTGTATGGAAATGCCCTGGCTGGCATGTATGGAAGCGGCATGTATGGAAACAGCCTGTACGGCGGTTTGTACGGAAGTCTTTATGGAGGGCTTTACGGAAATAATTTGTACGGAAGCCTTTATGGAAACAATCTGTATGGGAATTTATACGGGAATAGTCTGTATGGATATCAGCCTTATAGCACATCTTCTGTAATGAACAGTGTTTTTTCCTCAAAGAGCAAGTCGGGGAGTGCATCCTCTTCCGGGAGTACATCATTGTCAAGTGTGGACCAGATGAAGCAGGAACAGAAAGAACAGATTGAGTCAAAACTGAAAAACAGCGCTGCGGTCCAGGCGTATCAAAATCATATGTCCATGATGTCAGCCGTTAGATGATGTAACAGGGATAAAAGGGTTGAGAGATTTTTCCGGGTGGTGTAAAATAAGAAAAGAGTAAATAACTTTATAAGCAGAAAGGAAAGAAAAAAATGCCATTTATTGATTCAAAAATTACAGTACCCGTATCAACAGAGAAAAGGGAAAGCATAAAATCCCAGTTTGGACAAGCTATTTCACTCCTTGGCAAATCGGAAAGTTTTCTTATGGTGGGATTTGAGGACAATTATGATTTGTACATGGGAGGGGAGAAGTTAAAAAAGGGAGCTTATGTTTCCGTAAGCCTTTTTGGAAATGCATCTTCTGATGCCTACAATAAAATGACGGCAGAGATTTGCAGGCTCTATGAGAAGGAATTGGGTATTCCGGGTGATAAAGTGTATGTCACATATCATGGTGTAAATGACTGGGGCTGGAACGGGCGGAATTTCTGACAGTGAAAAACCGCAAATTCAGAACAGATTCTTGAAAATCTGGTATACCTGGACAAAATATCTTTTCGGATTTTTAAAAAAAGATTAAGATATATTCAGGTATAAAATTTTGATTCGTAAAGGAGAAGAAAATGAAAATTGCATTAATTAATGAGAACAGCCAGGCAGCAAAAAATGAGATGATTTGTGCATCCTTAAAGAAGGTTGTGGAGCCCATGGGCTTTGAAGTGTTTAACTATGGCATGTATAAAGCAGATGATGCGGCACAGCTTACTTATGTACAGGTGGGAATCCTGGCAGCAGTTTTATTAAATTCCAAGGCGGCAGACTATGTAATTACAGGATGCGGTACAGGAGAAGGGGCAATGCTGGCATGTAACTCTTTCCCGGGAGTTATCTGCGGTCATGTGGAGGATGCCCTGGATGCTTATACCTTTGCCCAGATTAATGACGGCAATGCCATTGCCCTTCCTTTTGCCAAAGGATTTGGCTGGGGCGGCGATTTGAACCTGGAATATATTTTTGAGAAACTTTACTGCGAGGAAAGCGGTCAGGGATATCCAAAAGAACGTGCCGTACCGGAGAAGGCAAATAAGAAGATTTTAGATGAAGTAAAGAAGGTTACATATCAGGATATCAATGTGATTTTAAAATCCATGGACAGGGAGCTGACAAAAGGGGCTTTGTCCACGGAAGGGTTTGAGAAATATTTCTGGGATAACTGCAAGGATGAAACCATTAAGGCAACGGTAAAAGAGATTCTCGGAGAGAATTTATGATATATATTAACAGAAACAGTGATATTAAAGGAGACATAGAATCGGATGGAGTTTTATATGCCGTAAATGCCTTAAAACGTGATATAGAGACATGTTTTTTGGAAGTGCCTGATAGAGGCACTTCCATTTTGTTGGAATATGGGAACTGCCGGGAAGAGTGTTACAGTCTGTATGTAAAAGAAAACAGCCTGATTATTCAGGCAGGCAGTGAAATGGGATTTATCTACGGGATTTATGAGGCAAGCCGCCGATTCCTTGGAGTAGCTCCTTTTTGGTTTTGGAATGACCAGAAAATAGATAAGGTAAAGCTGTGTGAAATACAGGATAGTTTTTCTTATGAAAGCAGGCCTTTTGCCGTAAAATACCGGGGCTGGTTTGTAAATGACGAGGTATTAATCCATGCATGGCAGGTAAACAGAAGAAAAGAAGAGCCCTGGAAAATGGTGTTTGAGGCCCTTCTTCGGCTGGGAGGCAACATGGTCATCCCGGGAACGGATGCCAATGCCGTAAAATACAGAGATTTGGCTGCATCCATGGGACTTGCCATCACCCATCACCACGCGGAACCTTTAGGTGCAGAAATGTTTGCAAGGGTTTACCCGGGGGTGAATCCTTCCTATGATGAACATCCCCGGCTTTTTGAAAAATTGTGGAGGGAGGGGATTTTTAGCCCAGAAAGATAAAAAGGTTATATGGAATCTGGGATTTCGGGGACAGGGAGACCGCCCCTTCTGGCTTGACGACCCTAAATACGACACACAGGAAAGCCGGGGGGCGCTGATGAGCCGGTTAATCAGGAAACAGTACGACATGGTAAAGGAAGCGGTGCCGGATGCGGTGTGCTGCACGAATCTTTACGGGGAAACCATGGAATTATACCAGGAGCATTATCTTAAGCTGCCGGAGGATGTGATAAAAATATGGGCAGATAACGGTTATGGGAAAATGGTGACAAGAAGGCAGGGCAACCACAATCCCAGAATCCCGTCATTGCCGGAAGGAGAGGGCAGACACGGCATTTATTACCATGTTTCCTTTTATGATTTGCAGGCGGCAAACCATATGACCATGCTTCAAAATCCGCCGGAGTTTGTAAAAGGGGAATTGCAGCAGGTGCTTAGCAATGGGGGAACAGATTACTGGATTATCAATTGTTCCAATGTAAAACCCCATGTATACTATCTGGATTTTATTGCTAAGATGTGGAAAAGTAAGGATATAGATATAGAAAAACATATGAAAGACTATATCAGACAGTATTATCCCCCGGAGGGTCAGGACGGCGTCCTGCGGTGTTTAAAGGCATACTGGGAAGCTGCCCCTGCCTACGGGGAACATGAGGATGAACATGCGGGTGAACAGTTTTCCAATCATATGACAAGGGCGTTAATTTCCCAGTATATGAAGGAGGAAAACTCACCGTCGGAGTATCTGTTTTATGCCTGTGATGCCAGAACCCTGGAGGGGCAGGTACAGTGGTATCAGACTGTGTGTGAAAAGGCATGTATATCTTACAGGGATTATGCGGCATTGTGCCAGGAGGCGGCAGTTCCCATGGTGAAAAACGGCACGGGAGCCTTATTTTACGATTCCGTTTTTTTACAGGCAAAGATGCATTATTATTGTTATTTGGGAGCAGCGGAATCATGCCGGGCTGTTTTGTATGGATTGAATAAAGAGTATGCTAAGAGTTTTTACCATGCAGGGAAAGGAAAAAAATATTATGAGGCGGCAGATGCTGCTATGCGGGAAAGAGAACATGGAAAGTGGAAGGGTTTTTATGCAAATGACTGTTTTACGGATATAAAGCAGACGGCGTGGTTATTAGGCATTATGATGGGGTATGTGAGAAATATTGGGGACGGG
Organism: uncultured Lachnospiraceae bacterium; assembly: GCA_947630855.1. Taxonomy (GTDB): domain Bacteria; phylum Bacillota; class Clostridia; order Lachnospirales; family Lachnospiraceae; genus Roseburia_B. The sequence continues at coordinate 25,749 of CANRJF010000036.1, read as the reverse complement.
CCTCATTTTTACCAGTGGCAGAGGGAGTTCCTTTATTCCCGGGAGGATAAACGTGTGATGCTGCTTTTGAACATGGAAAATCATTTGCAGAATGAGGAGATGTTTGCCTTGATGGAAGAGCGGTGGGGAGAGTAAAAACTCCTTACCTCCCCCCTATTCCCCTATTGCTGCTGCAGTTTTTCTAATGCTTCCCTTAAACGCATTACCTCCGCCTCGGCTTTTTCAGCCCGTTTTCTTTGCTGTTCTGTTTCTTTCTGCTGTTCTTTTATACCTTCTTTTCTGCCTTCCTTCATGCCCTCTTTCCTGCCTTCTTCTTTGCCTTCCTTTGTGGCTTTTTCCCTGATGTATTCTTCCCATTCCCAAGATTTCATATAATGAATGTCAACCTCCTTCTTTTGCTTCATGTGTTTTACCAGGGTATGTATTGTTTGGATATCCTGATTTACAATATTTTGTTCCGTTGATTCCTCAATATATTTTAACATATCAATTAAGTTTTGACTAGGATTTCCTTCTGTTCCTCTGGTATAAAGAAAGAGTTTCACCGCCCCGTCGTCATAATCAATGCTTGTATCTTCTACACATTGGTTTTTTACGGTGTATACCATTCTGTTTTTGCCAAATGGGTCGTAGGGCAGTATGACAATAATATATACGTTGGGAAGGTGTTTATAACTGACTCCGATATCCAATAATTTTGTATCAATCATTCCATGGTAATACCTGGTTTTTTTGGGAAGGATATCTTTTTCATATATTTTGTCAGGCTCAAAATCATAAATATCCTGTACCACTTGTGCATCAAGCATGTTGCGTTCTCCAAGGATTTCATCTTTGGATACATCTTCCACATAAGCGTCCAGCCGGACGCCGTGTTTGTTGGTATCACTGCCCAAAATAGTTCTCTGCGGTATTATCTTAACTTTCCGGATTTCTTTTCCAAGAATAACCTGGAGAAGTATACGGCAAAATTCTTCTCCTACTTCCGGACTGGAAACCATTTCATGAAATAGAAAATCATCTAAAAGGTTTATACTCGCGAACGAAATTAATTGCCGTTTCCAATTGTTCACCGCGGTATATGCAGTTACACTAAACATTTGCCTGCGGCAAATATTAAGTGTAACTAGTATAAATCTTCCAGTTTCCGATAATTCCGAGTGCTGCTTTGTTTAAAAATTGTCTGTTCTTCTGTTTTTTTGTCTGCATATTCCATACGCAAAGTCCTCCTTAAAAATGCCCGCGAAGCGTGGCATGGGTGTGCCCCTTGGGTGCCTCCTTCAAACTGCCCGCGAAGCGTGGCACGTGTGCCCTGTGGGTATAAGTGTGCCCTTGGGTGCCTCCTTAAAAATGCCCGCGAAGCGTGGCATGGGTGTGCCCTTGGGTGCCTCCTTCAAACTGCCCGCGAAGCGTGGCATAAGTGTGCCCTTGGGTGCCTCCTTCAAACTGCCCGCGAAGCGTGGCACGTGTGCCCTGTGTGTATAGGTGTGCCCCCTGGGTACCTCCTTAAAACTGCCCGCGAAGCGTGGCACGTGTGCCCTGTGGGTATAAGTGTGCCCCGAGGGCGTTTCTTAGCTTTTCACATTATTAAATGCAAGATAAAATTGATTTTCTGGCGAAAATGCCGGATTGTAAAAATAATAAGAATATCCGCATCTGTTTAGTACCTTTACGGATACGATGCAAAAATGCATGAAAAAAGATGAATATCTTTTATACCCGCGAACGAAATTAATTGCCGTTTCCAATTGTTCACCGCGGTATATGCAGTTACACTAAACATTTGCCTGCGGCAAATGTTTAGTGTAACTAATATAATACAATTAGATTAAACTTTTTATGGGCAAAATACAACATTTATATTCTTAAAAAACTATAAATTATTTAAAAAGAAGGCTTTATAAAAAAATTATATTTATTCTGTCGGTAAATTCGTTTATAATAAAACCAAATGCAGCAGCCGGATAAAAGGAGCAGGGGAACATGAGGAAAAGAATTTTCATTTTTGGCATGGCCGTTTTCACTTTCTTATTCTGCCTGGCAGGATGCGGTCAATCCAATGAGGCAGGGCAGGAAAAAACAGAAATTACCCGGGCAGGGGCGGTGGAGTATGACAGTTCCCTGATTACGGTGGGATTTATCCAGACAGGAAAGGAATCCGCCTGGCGCGATGCCAATACTGCGGATTTTTTAAATACTTTTACAGTGGAAAAAGGCTATAACCTGATTTATATTGACGGGAACTCTGATTCTGACCGCCAGATAAAGGCAGCCTTCGATTTGATTGCCCAGGAGGTAGATTATATCATTATTGACCCCATTGTGGAAAACGGCTGGAAAGATGTATTGACAGAAGCTTCAGCTAAAAATATTCCTGTGATTGTCTCTGACAGGCAGGTAAATCTTAATGCTTCCAATTATGCCTGCTGGGTAGGCTCTGATTTTTACCAGGAAGGGGTGAATGGGGCAGGCTGGCTGGAAAACTATCTTGTGTCGCAGGACAAGGACAGAGAGAAAATAAAGATTGTGCTGATTGAGGGCACAAAAGGAGCCACAGCCACCATTGGCAGGACGGAAGGCATTATGGAGCGACTGGAAAAAAATCCCAACTGGGAGATTGTGGCAAGGGAATGCGGCAATTTCACCCAGGGGGAAGGCACAAATGTAATGAAAAAAATTTTAGAAGAGGGCATAGAGTTTGATGTGCTGATTACGGAAAACGACAATATGATGTTTGGGGCCATGAAGGCTATGGATCAAAAGGAAATCAAGTATGGACGGGGAACGGACATTATCACCATATCCTTTGATGCGTTAGGTGAGGCATTGGATTTGGTGCAGACAGGAAAACTTATGGTTTCCGTGGAATGCAACCCTTTGATTGCCCAGCTTGCGGAAAAGGCAATCCAAAAGTTAGAAGAGGGCAAGCGGGTGGAAAAGGTGAATTTTGTTGAAGAGATGGTTTTTACTTATGAAAATGTGGGGGCATACAGAAAGGACCGTAAATATTAGGAAACGGAATGACGTTTTCACAGGCGGTTCTTAAGGAGGTACAATGAATAAATCATTGAAAAACAGGGTTATGGCTATGTTTTTTGCATTTGCAATTCTTTTGGATGTTGTGTGCATTTATATGAATTACCACAATTTTGTGGAGGCAAATGATAAATTCAGCTATTCTACGGCGAGGACCGTAACGGAAACCTGTAATCTGATTATTGATAAAGACAGGCTCAGCGCTTATATCGAAACAGGCCGCAGGGACAGCGCTTACTATGAAACATGGAATAAACTCATCGATTACCGTAATACCAACCCGGATATTATCGGGTTGTCCCTGGTGTGGTTTGACGAGAGGGGATGCCATTATATCTTTGATACGGATTTAACCTTTTCGGGTGCTTTTCTCGGGGATATCAGAGAGTATGATGACAAGCAGGAAAATTATAAAGAACTGCTGATGGATGGGGGTGAACTGGACTACATCAATTACAGCGGCCATATGGATGTATACCAGCCTATGCTCTCCTCCTATAATATTCCCATAGGATATGTGATTGTAGGGATTTCTACATTAGAAGCGCAAAAAAAGCAGAGGGTGTATCTGGTGGAACTGGTGGTGGTATTAACCCTCTTAACCCTTGCCCTGCTTTTTATAGTGTTTTTTGCCATTAACCTGACGGTTATCCGTCCCATTAATCAATTGTCGGAGGCGGCTTTCAATTATGTCAGTTCCATAAATGACGGCAGCAGGAAATCCACTTTGGAGAGACTTTCCATACATACCGGGGATGAGATTGAGCGTTTGTTTGTGGCAATCAAGAAAATGGAGACAGATCTTCTGACTTCCTCCAATAATTTGGCGGTGGCCCAGTGGAACAGCAACCACGACAGCATGACCCAGCTTTTTAACAAACGTTATTTTTATGAATATATGCAGGGATTTGCCCAGGGAAAACCGGCGGCGGTATTTTATTTTGATGTGGACAATTTAAAAAAGATGAATGATATCTGCGGCCATGAGGCGGGAGATGAAGTCATTTGCAAAACAGCGGATTTTTTAAAGAAGTATGAGCCGAAAGAAGGGGGCGCCTTCCGTATGGGAGGAGACGAGTTTGTTTTGGTAGTCTGCAATCTGGAAAGAGAGAAATTTCTGATTTTGGCAAAAACCATGGAGAAGGATAAGGACAAGGAATTAACACCTGCCAATTCAAAAATATTCTGCCGGATTGCCATGGGGTATGTATACACGGAAAAGTGCGGCAGCTTAGAGGAACTGACGAAAGCAGCAGACCAGAAGATGTATCTGGATAAAATGAGCCACAGGCAGTAGAAAAGAAAATGGTGAAGCGGATGATAAAAGTATTTTTGGTGGAAGATGAAATCGTAATCAGAGAAGGAATTAAAAAGAATATTAACTGGCAGCAGGAAGGTTTTGAATTTGTGGGCGAGGCAAGTGACGGAGAACTGGCATATCCTTTGATTTCAAACACAAAGCCGGATATCCTGATTACCGATATAAAGATGCCTTTTATGGATGGGCTGGAATTAAGCCGCCTGGTGAAAAAGGAGCTGCCGGATATTAAGATTCTGGTGTTAAGCGGTTACAATGAGTTTGAGTATGCAAAGGAAGCCATAGGCATTGGCATTACCGAATACCTGGTAAAGCCTGTGAGCGGAGAAAAACTGCTGGAAGCCGTAAAAAAAGTGGCAAAGATTATTGAGGAGGAACGGCAGCAGAAACAGTTCCTTCTGGCTTACCAGAACGAGCAGGAAGAAAGAAAGCAGTTAGCAAGGCAGAACATGTTTTACAGGCTTGTGGAGGGAAAAGCTTCCGTTTCCGTCCTTTTAAATGAAGCCCGGGAAGTGGGGATGGATTTGAGGGCCACCCAGTATAATATTGTGCTGTTTCAGGCATTTACGGAAGTGGAAGCCGAAAATTATTCCGATGACTTAAACCGTCTCACGGTTAAGATAGAAGAATTGATAACCACAATGCCGGAAGTTATTATGATTGAGCGGGGGTTAGAAGGATTTGCCTTTATCTTAAAGGGAACGGATAACCGTAATATAGAAGAAATCCTGCCCCTGTTTTTAGACAGATTGAAAAATACTATGGAAGAGTATCCCGGAATGGAATATTTTGGCGGCATCGGCATTACAGTTGAGCGGTTAAGTGAATTAAAGGCTTGTTTTGAGAAGGCAAACAGGGCTTATGCCTACCGGTATTTGCGGGAGCGAAACCAGTTTGTCACCAGCGATATGCCAAAGGGGCCAGGGATGGTGGATGAGGAGCTGACGCTTGGAGCATTGAATGTAAAGAATCTGGAGAGGAAAGCGGTGGAGCGTTTTCTTGCCACAGGGCTTTTGGGGGAAGTTTCGGATTTTGTGGATGAATATTTTTACAGCCTGGGAGAACAGAATGTGCAGTCTATGCTGTTCCGCCAGTATATTGTTATGGATGCCTATATTACAACGGCGGGAACTTTGGAAAAACTGGGGTATGAAACCAAGGCACTGGTGGAGGAATGCGGGGATTTTAAAACCATGGCGGATGTGTTTAATACGATAGAACAGACCACGGATTATTTAAAGCATGTGCTTTCCGTGGCAATCCGCTTCAGGGATAAGGTATCCCAGAAAAAGTATGTGCAGCTTCTTGAGGATGCAAAAGAGTATATATGGGAAAATTTCCAAAATGAAGATATTTCTCTGAATACTGTGGCGGCCAGCGTGAACTTAAGCCCCAACCATTTCAGCACGATTTTCAGTCAGGAAATGGGACAGACCTTTATAGAATATCTTACAAATGTGCGCATGGAAAAGGCAAAAGAGCTTCTGCGCAATTCCAATATGAGGACATGGGAAATTGCCTCCCAGGTGGGGTATCGGGATGCCCATTATTTCAGCTATCTGTTTAAAAAGACCCAGGAGTGTACCCCCAGGGAATACAAGGGCAAAAGTTAAGCCGCAGGTTTTAGGAGGGCAGAATGAAAAGAAAAACTTCAATGAAAAGACGTCTGTATGTGCTCCTTGGCATTTGCCTTATACCATTAACATTTATGATGGTGTATCTTTTAGTGCTGATGAACAGTTTTTCCCAGCGGTATGATTTTATTGTAGGAAATATCACAAAAGCAAATGCGTACAACATTGTTTTTAAGGAAGATATGGACTATTTAATGTATATTATTGCGGTTAATGCGGAGCGGGCGGAGGAACTGGTGGATACGAAAAAGCCCCATACCATGATTAATGATGCCAGAAGGTCTTTTGGGGAACTTTATGAGACGGCTGAGTCTGACAATGCAAAAAAGGGTTTAAGGAGAATAATAAAAAGTTTAAATATCTTAGAGGACAGGGTGGAAGAAATAGAGGAAGATGCGTTAGTCAGCGGTTCTTATGATATTAATATGGAGAGGCTGGATTTAAATATCCGGGTTTTGACGGAACTGATACAAGAGCAGATACAGGATTATATTTCTTATCAGACCAGGGTTTTGGATCAGCTCCGCCTGGGCATTCGCAGAGAAGTGGTAAAAGCCATTGTTATTTTAAGCGTGGGGTTAGTGGCAGTTCTTCTTATTGCATTTACGGTTAGCAAAAAGATTATGATTGGAATTACAAAACCCATACAGAAACTTTGTGACGTGGCAAGGCAGGCGGGACAAGGAGATTTCCGTGTGCGGACGGAAGATACCGACACCTACGAGCTGGCGGTGTTAAATGACAGTTTTAACCGGATGGTGGAAGAACTGGGAAAACTTATGGAAGATATCAGGATTGAGCAGTTAAACTTAAGGGCGGCGGAGTTAAAACTTTTGCAGGAACAGATTAACCCTCATTTTTTGTACAATACCTTAGATACCATTATGTGGCTGGCGGAGTCAAAGGATACCAGGCAGGTGGTGAAAATGGTATCTTCCCTCTCTGATTTTTTCCGTACCACGTTAAGCAAAGGAAAAGATTTTATCACGGTGGAGGAGGAGAAAAAGCATATCCAGAGTTATCTGGAGATTCAGCAGTTTCGTTATCAGGATATTCTGGAGTATGAAATTTCCATTGACCCGGAAATATACCGGTATGAAATGTTAAAGCTTATCTTACAGCCTTTAGTGGAAAATGCATTATACCATGGAATTAAAAATAAGCGGGGATTAGGCCATATCTCTGTTTTCGGGGAAAAAGAAGGGGAGAATCTTATCTTTAAGGTAAAAGATGACGGAATCGGCATGACAGAGGAACGAAGCAGGCAGGTATGGCAGCTTATCCGGGGAGAGAGGCCCAGGGACGAGGAATCTTCCGGCTTTGGGCTGTTTAATATCCATGAGCGTATCCGCCTTTATTATGGGGCGGAATACGGTTTAACTTTAAAGAGCGCCTACCAGGAAGGAACAGAATTTACGGTGGTCATTCCATGCGTAAAAAATTGAACCTTTTTCGGAAAATATTTAACTTTGTTCATGATTTGTTCAAAGTTCAGTAAAAAAACATACTTATTTCCAAAATAATTCTGTTGCAATTTGGGGGTGAAATAGGTACAATGTGTTTGTCAGCTAGGAAAGCCTGACAAATATATCATAAGATATGGAGGATTTTTGTATGAAAAGAAAAATTGTAAGTGTATTGATGTGTGCAAGTATGACAGCAGCTTTATTTGCAGGATGCGGCGGCAGCAGCGATACCGCAGCAGATGCACCGGCAAATGATGCAGCAGCAGACAAAGCAGAAGACAAAGCAGACGATGCGGCAGCAGATGACGCAGCAGCAGATGATGCGGCAGCAGACGACGCAGCAGCAGATGACGCGGCAGCAGATGATGCAGCAGCAGGCGGAAGCGACGGCGGCACAATCACCATTGGTTTTGCACAGGTTGGCCATGAGTCTGACTGGCGTACAGCATCCACGAAATCCTGCCAGGATGTGTTCTCGACAGAAAACGGATATGATTTACAGTTCGTTGACTGTGACAATGATGCAGCAGCACAGATTGAGGCAGTCCGTGGATTTATCCAGCAGGCAGTTGATTACATAATTATCGACCCAATCGTATCCACAGGATGGGATACCGTTTTGACAGAGTGTGAGGATGCAGGAATTCCTGTTATTGTAATTGACCGTACCATTGATGATTCCGACAAATATGTTTCCTGGGTAGGCTCTAACTTTAAGACAGAGGGTCTTGCAGCAGGCGAATGGTTAAAAGCATATGCGGCAGAGAAAGGCATCAGCGAGATTAATGCATTAGTAATTGAAGGTTCCACAGGAGCATCCGCTACCTTAGGACGTACCGAAGGATTTAAAGAGATTGCAGACGCAAACGGCTGGACTATCTTAGATTCCCAGACCGGTGACTTTACTGAGGCAGGCGGCCAGGAAGTTATGGAGTCTTACTGCAAATCTTATGAAGGCAAATTTAACGTAGTTGTATGCCAGAATGATAACGAAGCATTCGGTGCCATGACAGCTATGAAAAATGCAGGCGTTGAGTACGGCGTAGGCAAGGACGTAATCGTTATCTCCTTTGACGCTTGTACCGCAGGTCTTGAGAAAGTTATGAGCGGCGACATCAATGCAGACTTCGAGTGTAACCCGTTAGCAGCTCCTGATGTAGAGAAAGTTATCCAGACATTAGAGTCAGGCGGAACACCGGAAAAAGAGATTTATATGACAGAGCACTGGTATGTAAACGAAGATATCCTTTCTTCCATTACCGTAGATGGCCAGGAGCAGCCGCTTACAGTTGTAACGCAGGAAATTATTGATGCTCAGTACTAATTAGAATATGTGGAAACTCCACAGACGGAAATGTTGAGAAATGTTATTTCGAGGAGGAGGCTTTTACGGGTCTCCTCCTCTTTATGGAAAGGATGGTATTTATGGACAATAATGTAGTATTGACCATGCGGGGGATTACCATGACATTCCCGGGGGTAAAGGCCCTTGACAATGTGGATTTTACTTTAAGAAAAGGCGAAATTCATGCTTTGATGGGAGAAAACGGAGCCGGAAAGTCAACGCTGATTAAGTGCCTGACAGGTATTAATGCTTTTGAGGCAGGGGAAATCCACGTAGACGGAATTAACGGGCCGGTGGTAAACCATTCCACCTTAGACGCCCAGAAAAAGGGAATTTCAACCGTGTATCAGGAAGTCAACCTCTGCGGGAACTTAAGCGTTGCGGAAAACCTGTTTATCGGCAGGGAGCCGAGGACAAAGATTGGGACAATCGACTGGAAGACTATGATAAAAAAATCCCAGAAGATTATGGACGATTTGGAAATGCCGGTGAATGTAACACAGAACTTAGAGGAATATTCCCTGGCATTGCAGCAGATGATTGCCATTGCCCGTGCTGTGGATATGGATTGTAAAGTCCTGATTTTGGATGAGCCTACATCTTCCCTGGATGACAATGAAGTGGAAAAGTTATTCCGCCTTATGCGCCAGCTTCGGGATAAGGGAGTGGGAATTGTATTCGTTACCCATTTCTTAGAGCAGGTTTATGCAGTCTGTGACAGGATTACGGTTTTAAGAAACGGTACATTAGTGGGAGAATATCCCATTGCAGAACTGCCCAGGGTAAAACTTGTAGCAGCCATGATGGGCAAGGATTTTGATGACCTGGCAGCAATAAAGACAGAAGAACAGGCAGATTTCAGTAAAGCGGAAGTAATTATCGATGCTAAGGGCTTAAGCCATAAGGGAACCATTAAACCTTTCGACTTAACGATTCATAAAGGGGAAGTCGTTGGTTTGACAGGGCTTTTAGGTTCCGGACGAAGCGAACTGGCAAGGGTTATTTACGGCGCCGACAGAAATCAGACAGGAACATTAAAGGTGGCGGGCAAAGAGGTAAATATTAAATCACCCATTGACGCCATGAATTTAGGGATGGGGCTTCTTCCTGATGACAGAAAGGAAGAGGGAATCATCGGTGATTTATCCGTAAGGGAAAATATCATTCTCGCAATGCAGGCAAAGCGGGGGATGTTCCGCCTTATTCCCATGAAAGACCAGATTGCCTTGGCGGATAAGTACATAGAAATGCTTCAGATAAAAACAGCCAGCCGGGAGACATTGATTAAGCAGCTTTCCGGCGGTAACCAGCAGAAGGTTATTTTAGGAAGATGGCTTGCCACTGACCCGGATTTTCTGATTTTGGATGAACCTACCCGTGGTATTGACATAGGAACAAAGACGGAAATCCAGAAACTGGTGTTAAAACTGGCGGGAGAGGGAAAGAGCATTATCTTTATTTCCTCCGAAATCGAAGAAATGCTTCGTACCTGTTCTAAGATGGAAGTCTTAAGGGACGGACAGAAAGTAGGGGAGATTACGGAGAATCTTACCCAGGAGAACGTTATGAAAGCAATTGCAGGAGGTGGTTCAAATGAGTAAATTGAAGAAAATTACAGGGATGAACTTGTTCCTGCCGGTATTTTGTATGATACTTGTTATGCTGGTAAATGTAATTTTTGATATTGCAAACGGCAACTTTGCCTTTAACTTTTTTACCATTTCCCTTAGAAATGGCATGTTGTACGGACGTTTAATTGATATTTTAAACCGTGGAAGCGAGATAGCCATTTTAGCTATCGGAATGACCTTAGTGGTATCTGCTTCCGCCGGAACAGATATTTCTGTTGGTTCCGTTATGTCCCTTGCAGCTTCTTTCTGCTGTATGCTTCTGGCAGGATATGGGGTAGCTTCCACCAGCGAACTGGCTATGCCTTTAATCATAGGTGTGTTAGGCGGAATCTTAATGGGATGTGTCTGCGGTGCATTTAACGGCTTTTTGGTAGCGTATTTAAATGTGCAGCCCATGGTTGCCACGTTGATTCTCTTTTCTGCGGCAAGGGCAATAGGGCTTCTTTTATGCAACAACCTGATTGTGTATGTAAGAAATGATTCCTTTGGATTCTTTGGAGGTTTCCTTGGGCCGATTCCAACGCCTATTGTGATAGCTGCACTGTGTATTCTTGTAATGTCCCTGCTTTTGCGTTATACTGCTCTTGGCCTGTATGTCCAAAGCGTTGGTATTAACAAAAAGGCATCCAGGATTGCGGGAATTAATTCTGCAAAGATTATTTTCCTCTGTTATATTGTGTGCGGCCTCTGTGCAGGAATTGCAGGAATTGTGGCTTCCTCCAGAATCACTTCCGCAGACTCCAATAACATTGGATTGAACTTTGAGCTGGACGCTATTTTGGCAGTTGCTTTGGGAGGAAACAGCTTAGGCGGCGGTAAATTCCGTCTGGCAGGTTCTATTATCGGGGCTTATACTATCCAGGCAATTACCACCACCCTTTATGCATTGGGCGTATCCACAGAGCAGGCTCCTGTGTACAAGGCAATCGTGGTTATTCTTATCGTAACCATTCAGGCTCCTCCCTTTAAGGCATTTGTGAAACGTTTGTCTGCAAAGAGAGAATTGACAAAAGGAGGTGCAGCAGCATGAAAACAAAAAAGATGAGCAGTAATACCCTTCTTTTGATTATTACCATCTGCCTGTTTTTTGTAATGTACGGAGCAGGCTGTGTTATGTACAGCGCAAAAGGTTTTACCCATTTGCAGACCTTTTTAAATATCTTAATCAATAACGCCGGCCTGTTATGCGTGGCATGCGGCATGACATGTGTAATGCTGACAGGGGGAATTGATATTTCCGTAGGTTCATTGATTGCCTTAGACTGTATGTTTCTTGCAGTGGGCATGGAGCGCTGGGGAATGAGCGGCCCTCTCCTCTGTGTGCTGGTACTTGTGATTGGAATCGTATTTGGCCTGGTACAGGGATTTTGCGTGGGATATTTACAGATTCAGCCGTTTATCGTTACCATGGCGGGCATGTTCTTCGGCCGCGGCATGACGGCAATTATCTCCACAGACCAGGTGCCAATCAGCAACGAATGGTTTGTGGGACTGGCAAATAAAAAGATTCAGATTCCCTTTGGAGCTTACACCAACAACAAAGGTGTTTTGCAGGTTCCTTATATCAGAATCAGTGTTGTGGTAGCCCTTTTGGTTCTCATAATTATTTTTCTCATGCTCCGCTATACCAAATTCGGAAGAAGCCTTTATGCGGTAGGCGGCAATGAGCAGTCGGCTATTATGATGGGGTTAAATGTGCCTATGACAAAATTAAAAGCCTACGTACTGTCTTCGTTCCTGTGCTCTATCGGCGGTATCTGTTTCTGTTTAAATACCATGTCCGGTAATGTACAGCAGGCCACAGGACTGGAAATGGATGCCATTGCTTCCGCCGTAATCGGAGGCACGCTGCTTACCGGCGGTGTGGGAAATGTTATCGGCTCCTTCTTCGGTGTGCTGATTAACGGTACCATTTCTACCCTTGTTAAGACAAACGGAAAACTCTTAAGTTCCTGGTCTAACATTGCAGTGGCGGCATTGCTTTGCTTCTTTATTGTATTGCAGAGCGTGTTTGCGAAAATCAAAGAGAGGAAATAGGAATATTCATTTATTACATAAGGGAACTGTAACAATGCAGTTCCCTTCTTTTCATAGGAAGGTGTCATATGAAAAAAAATATCTGCCTGCTGGCATGTATGTTATTATTTGCCGCCGGATGTGGAAAACAGCAGAATGAAGAAGATTTTTTGTATCAGGATGTTACGGAAGATATGGAGGATCTTATTGTGGTGGGAGTGTCCCAGGTGGGTTCCGAATCTGACTGGAGGCTTGCCAACACCCGGTCTTACCAGGAGACTTTTACGGAGGAAAACGGTTACTACCTGATTTTTGAAGACGGGCAGCAAAAGCAGGAGAACCAGGTGAAAGCCCTGCGGAATTTTATTTTACAGGAAGTGGATTACATTATTCTGGACCCGGTGGTGGAGACAGGGTGGGATGCAGTGCTTCAGGAGGCAAAGGATGCAGGGATTCCCGTTATCTTATCCGACAGGTCTGTCCAGGTGGAGGACGATTCCCTTTATGCCTGCTGGATAGGCAGTGACTTTACTATCGAGGGGGTAAATGCGGGACTCTGGCTTAAGGATTATCTGGAAAAGGAAGGGCGCACGGAAGAAACGATTAATATTGTAACCCTTCAGGGCACTTATGATTCCACTGCACAGATTGGACGGACACAGGGGTTTGAATGTATTTTAAATACCCAGAAAAACTGGAAAATGCTGGAGAAGATGTCCGGGGAATTTACCCAGGCAAAAGCAAAAGAAGTGATGGAGTATTTTTTAAAAATGTATCCGGAAATTCATGTGGTTATCTGCGAAAATGATAATATGGCATTCGGGGCTATGGATGCCATGAAAGAGGCAGGCAGAAGCTATGGAAAAAATGGGGACATTATTCTTATCTCTTTTGATGCCACCCAGGCAGCGTTAGAAGCCGTGGAGAAAGGTGAAATTAATGTGGATTTTGAGTGCAATCCCAACCTTGGGCCGATTGTGGATAAAGCCATCAAAAAGCTGGAACAGGGGCAGGAGATAGAAAAAATCCAATATGTGGAGGAAACATATTTTGATTAAGTTAAAGTATTCCCAGTTGATGGAAGATTTGAAGGCACAGATTTTATCGGGACAAATTCAGCCGGGAGAAAAACTGCCTTCGGAAAACATGCTGGCAAAGGAATATGAAGTCAGCAGGCAGACGGTGCGGAAAGCCCTGGAAATTTTAGAAAATATGGGGTATGTGTATGCTGAGCATGGGAGAGGTACATTTTGTTCGGAACTTGTACGCCACGCCTATCCTTCCAGAAATATTGCGGTGGTGACAACTTATCTTTCGGATTACATATTTCCCAGAATTATTCAGGGGATTGATGAAGTCCTTACAGGCAGCGGATACAGTATTATATTAAAAAATACAAGAAATTCCAGAAGCAATGAGGCGAGATGTTTAGAGGAACTTTTGCAGAAAAATATTGACGGCATGATTATCGAGCCCAGCAAAAGCCAGATTTACTGCAGCCATATGGCATTGTACCAAAAGCTGGACGAGTATAAGATTCCATATGTTTTTATTCAGGGCTGTTTTGAGCAGATGAGCGATAAGCCTGCGATTTTAATGGACGATGTCAGGGGGGGATATATGATTACAAAATATCTCATTGACCGGGGGCATGAGCATATTTTAGGAGTGTTCAAAGCAGATGACTCCCAGGGGCAGAACCGGCACAAAGGCTATGCCAGGGCATTGCAGGAGGCGGGAATTGCCTATGACCCGGATAACGTTATCTGGTTTTATACGGAAGACCGCAGTATGCATCCTTTCGGAAGAATCTGTCAGATGGTGCAGGCAGGGAAAAAAATGGACGGGGTGGTATGTTATAATGACCAGATTGCCGTAAAAGTCATTCATGCATTACAGGAATGCGGAAAAAAAGTGCCAAAGGATGTATCTGTTACAGGATATGATAATTATTATATGGCAAACACCGGAGGAATCCAGCTTACCACTATTGCCCATCCCCAGGAAAAACTAGGGGAGATGGCGGCGGAACTTCTTCTTTCTTTTATTCAAAATAAGAACATTGGGAAGGAAGAACAGAGGATTCTGGTGCAGCCGGAAATTGTCATTGGAAATTCCTGTATTTCCAGAAAATAACCCAGAAAAAATATCGTCATTTTTTACAGTTTTAACAACAGTTTTTTGGTAAAAACTTTGAAAAAAACAACTTGTTATGACATGCGTACAAGTTGTACTATTAATATATGAGAAACGAAACTATAAATGTAAATGCAGGAGGGTAAAAAATGTTACAGACAAAGAATTACAAGTTTTGGTTTTGTACAGGTTCACAGGATTTGTATGGAGACGAGTGCCTGGCAAAAGTAGCGCAGCATTCCAAACAGATTGTGGAGGAACTTAATAAGACGGGGATTCTTCCTTATGAGCTGGTATGGAAGCCTACACTGATTACCAATGAGTTAATCCGTAAAACATTTAATGAGGCAAATGCGGACGAAGAATGTGCCGGCGTGATTACATGGATGCATACATTCTCCCCTGCAAAATCCTGGATTTTGGGGTTACAGGAATACAGAAAGCCTCTGATGCATTTCCACACCCAGTTCAACGAGGAAATTCCTTACGATTCCATTGATATGGATTTTATGAATGAGAATCAGTCCGCCCATGGAGACAGGGAGTACGGCCATATTGTAAGCCGTATGAGAATCGAGCGGAAAGTTGTAGTGGGCCACTGGTCAGACCCGGTAGTAGTTGGCAAGATTGCTTCCTGGATGCGCACTGCCGTAGGTATTATGGAGAGCAGCCATATCCGTGTGATGCGTGTAGCCGACAACATGAGAAACGTGGCAGTTACCGAGGGAGATAAGGTAGAGGCACAGATTAAATTTGGCTGGGAAGTGGACGCTTATCCGGTAAACGAGATTGCAGAGGCAGTTGCAGCAGTGTCAGAAGCCGATACCAATACTTTGGTAGAAGAATATTACAGCAAATACGATATCCTTTTAGAGGGCAGGGACGAAGGAGAGTTCAGAAAACATGTGGCAGTGCAGGCACAGATTGAACTTGGTTTTGAGCGTTTCTTAGAGGAGAAAAATTACCAGGCAATCGTAACCCATTTCGGAGATTTAGGGGCATTGAAACAGCTTCCCGGACTGGCTATCCAGAGACTTATGGAAAAAGGATACGGATTCGGTGCAGAGGGCGACTGGAAAGTGGCAGCCATGGTCCGCTTAATGAAGATTATGACGGCAGGCATGAAGGATGCAAAGGGAACCTCCATGTTAGAAGATTATACATATAATCTGGTAAAAGGCAAAGAGGGCATTTTAGAGGCCCATATGTTAGAGATTTGCCCGTCCATAGCAGACGGCCCCATCAGCATTAAGTGCCAGCCCTTATCCATGGGTGACAGGGAAGACCCGGCAAGGCTTGTGTTTACTTCCAAGGAGGGCAGCGGTATTGCCACATCCTTAATTGATTTGGGCAACCGTTTCCGTTTGATTATCAATGATGTGGACTGCAAGAAGAATGAGAAGGCAATGCCGAAACTTCCGGTAGCAACCAACTTCTGGACACCTCAGCCGGATATGTACACCGGTGCAGAGGCATGGATTTTGGCAGGAGGAGCTCATCATACTGCATTCTCTTATGATGTTACGGCAGAGCAGATGGGTGATTGGGCAGCAGCCATGGGTATTGAGGCAGTTTACATTGACAAAGATACCAAGATTCGTGATTTCAAGAGAGATTTAATGTTGGGAGAAGTATTTTATCGGTAATTGTTTTGGATGTTTTTAAAGGGAAATCCCCGGGGCGAAAGCATTGCCCCGGGAAAATATAAAAGAAAAGGAGACTGGAAAAATGAAATTTTTTGTTGATACCGCAAATGTAGAGGATATTAGAAAAGCCAACGACATGGGAGTTATCTGTGGAGTTACAACCAACCCGTCTTTAATTGCAAAAGAGGGCAGGGATTTTAATGAGGTAATCAAAGAGATTACATCTATCGTAGACGGACCAATAAGCGGCGAGGTAAAGGCAACCACCGTAGATGCAGAGGGCATGATTAAAGAAGGCCGTGAGATTGCAGCTATCCATCCCAATATGGTAGTGAAAATTCCTATGACAGTAGAAGGATTAAAGGCTGTAAAAGTTTTGTCGGCAGAAGGAATCAAGACAAACGTTACCCTGATTTTTACTGCAAACCAGGCATTGCTTGCCGCAAGGGCAGGAGCAACTTTCGTATCTCCTTTCCTTGGCAGGTTAGATGATATTTCCCAGACAGGTGTTGACTTAATCCGTGTGATTGCCGAGATTTTCAGGATTTATGACCTTGATACAGAGATTATCGCTGCCAGTGTAAGAAATCCGATTCATGTAACAGACTGTGCATTGGCAGGAGCAGATATTGCCACCGTTCCTTATGACGTTATCGAGAAGATGACAAAACATCCTTTGACAGACCAGGGAATTGCCAAATTCCAGGCTGACTATAAGGCTGTTTTCGGAGAATAGAATTTGAGTTCCTATTATAAAAAGAAAGAAGGAGAATGTCATGAATAAATTAGAGCTTCAAAAGACGGCTGTGGAAATCCGTAAAGGCATTATCAACGGCGTTCACAGTGCAAAAGCAGGACATCCGGGCGGCTCATTATCCGCAACAGAAATTTATACATATCTTTATTTTGAGGAAATGAACATTGACCCGAAAAATCCTAAGATGGAAAACCGTGACCGTTTTGTTTTATCCAAAGGACATACAGCGCCGGGGCTTTATTCCACACTGGCTAACCGGGGCTTTTTCCCGGTGGAGGATTTGCTGACACTGCGCCACACCGGTTCCTATCTGCAGGGGCATCCTGATATGAAACATATTCCGGGAGTTGATATGTCAAGCGGTTCTTTAGGACAGGGATTGTCTGCGGCAGTTGGTATGGCATTGGCCGGAAAAATAGATAATAAGGATTATCGTGTGTACGTTCTTTGCGGAGACGGGGAGATTGAGGAAGGGCAGATATGGGAAGCTGCCATGTTTGCAGGCCACAGGAAATTAGACAATCTGGTAGTTATCGTGGATAACAACAACCTTCAGATTGACGGGCCTATTGATGAGGTATGTTCCCCCTACCCCATTGACAAAAAATTTGAGGCATTTAATTTCCATGTAATCAACATAAACGGAAATGATTTTGACGAGTTAGACAAAGCCTTCAAAGAGGCAAGGGCAACAAAGGGCATGCCTACTGCAATCGTAGCCCATACATTAAAGGGAAAAGATGTCTCCTTTATGGAGAATTCTGTGGAGTGGCATGGAAAAGCGCCAAACGATGAACAGTATGAAATTGCAATGAATGATTTAAAGAAAGTAGGTGACGCATTATGCCAGTAATCGGGAATATCAATGATTTACCAAAGATAGCTACCAGGGAAAGCTATGGCAACGCTTTGGTGGAATTGGGAAAAGAACATGATAATTTGTTAGTGTTGGATGCTGACCTTGCGGCAGCTACAAAAACCGGGACATTCAAAAAAGTGTTCCCGGAGAGGCATATTGACTGCGGAATTGCAGAGGCAAATATGACAGGCATCGCAGCAGGTCTTTCCACCTGTGGGAAAGTGCCTTTTATCAGTACATTTGCCATGTTTGCAGCAGGGCGTTCCTATGAGCAGGTGCGCAACTCCATCGGTTATCCCCACCTGAATGTAAAAATCGGTGCAACCCATGCGGGTATTTCCGTAGGGGAGGACGGAGCCAGCCATCAGTGTAATGAGGATATGGCGCTGATGCGGGCAATTCCCGGCATGGTAGTCATAAATCCCAGTGATGATGTGGAGGCAAAGGCTGCGGTAAAGGCGGCTTATGACCATGAAGGCCCGGTATATCTCCGTTTCGGGCGTCTGGCAGTTCCTGTTATCAATGACAGGCCGGATTACAAATTTGAAATCGGCAAAGGAGTTACTTTAAAAGAGGGAAAAGACCTTACCATTTTTGCAACGGGGCTGTGCGTATCCGAGGCATGTGTTGCAGCGGATATGTTGGAGAAGGACGGCATTGATGTGGAAGTAATTAATATTCATACTGTGAAGCCTTTAGACGAAGATTTGGTGGTAAAATCCGCATCAAAAACAAAAAGGGTATTTACGGTGGAAGAACATTCCGTTATCGGTGGCCTTGGCGCAGCGGTATCTGAGGTATTAGGAGAAAAATGTCCCACAAAGATTACACGCCTTGGGGTGCAGGATGTGTTCGGCGAGTCCGGACCTGCAAAGGAATTGCTGCATAAATTTGAGTTGGATGCAGAAGGTATCTATAAAAATATCAAAGCAAATTTGTAAAATAAAACGGGGGTAAACAATATGAATCAAAAAGAGGCCATTGCATCAGGAAAAACATCGCTTGGAATTGAATTTGGCTCCACAAGGATAAAAGCTGTCCTCATCGGGTTGGACAGCACACCTTTGGCATCAGGAAGCCATGAGTGGGAAAACCAGTATGAAAACGGCATCTGGACTTACAGTCTGGATGCCATATGGAACGGGCTGCAGGATTGTTACCAGGATTTGGTGAAGGATGTTAAGAATAAATACGGGGAAGATTTAACTACCATCGGCTCCATTGGATTTTCCGCCATGATGCACGGATATATGGCATTTGACAAAAATGATGAACTGTTAGTTCCCTTCCGTACCTGGAGAAATACCATTACGGAAGAGGCGGCAGATAAGCTGACAAAGGAATTTAATTATAACATTCCCCAGAGATGGAGTATTGCCCATCTTTATCAGGCAATTTTAAATAAAGAAGACCATGTAAAAGATGTGGCATTTTTCACTACTCTGGCAGGTTACATCCACTGGAAAATGACGGGAGAAAAAGTCCTTGGGGTAGGAGATGCCTCCGGTATGTTCCCTATTGACAGCACTACGAAAGATTATGATGCCAAAATGGTAGAGAAATTTGATGCTTTGGTGGCAGACCGGGGATATTCCTGGAAGTTAAAAGATATTCTGCCGGAAACTTTATGTGCGGGAACAGAGGCAGGAGTCCTGACAAAGGAAGGGGCAAAGCTTCTTGATACCAGCGGTAAATTAAAACCGGGAATCCCTGTATGCCCGCCGGAAGGTGATGCAGGAACCGGCATGGCGGCTACCAACAGCGTAGCGGTAAGGACGGGAAATGTGTCTGCCGGAACAAGCGTATTTGCCATGATTGTGCTGGATAAGGAACTGGAAAAGGTTCATCAGGCTATTGATTTGGTAACAACCCCCAGCGGTGACCCGGTAGCCATGGTGCACTGCAACAACTGTACCTCCGACTTAAATGCCTGGGTGGGATTGTTTAAAGAGTTTGCGGAAAGTTTCGGCATTGATGTGGACATGAACAAATTATTTTCCGTGCTCTACAACAAGGCTCTTGAGGGAGATGCAGACTGCGGCGGGCTTTTGGCATACAATTACTTCTCCGGTGAGAGTATTACAGGATTTGAAGAAGGACGGCCTCTTTTTGCAAGAAATGTGGAAGGAAACTTTAACCTTGCCAACTTTATGCGGGTGCATTTGTTTACTGCTTTAGGGGCATTAAAGAACGGTTTGGATATTTTGTTAAAAGAAGAAAAAGTGAAGGTAGATAAAATCTATGGTCACGGCGGCCTCTTTAAGACCCCTGTGGTTGGACAGCGGATTATGGCTGCTGCCATGAACACTCCCGTTTCCGTTATGGAGACAGCAGGGGAAGGCGGCGCCTGGGGCATTGCAGTGCTTGCATCCTATATGCAGTATAAGGAAAAGGGAGAGAGCCTGGCAGATTATCTGACAAACCAGGTATTCGGCGGTGAAAGCGGCGTCACGGAGAATCCGGTTCCCTCGGATGTAAAAGGATTTGATGAATTCTTAAAACGCTACAATGCAGGTCTGCCTATTGAACGGGCTGCCGTTGAGACATTAAAATAGAAAGGATGTAACTGTTCTGTGAAGGTACTGAACAGTTACGAAAGGATTATTATGCTGGAAGAATTAAAGAAGCAAGTATATGAGGCAAATATGGAACTGCCAAAACGGGGCTTAATTACTTATACCTGGGGAAATGTCAGCGGCATTGACAGGGAGAGCGGTTATTTTGTGATAAAGCCCAGCGGTGTGGATTATGATGATTTAAAGCCGGAAGATATGGTGGTGATGGATTTAAAGGGGAATAAGGTAGAAGGAAAATATAAACCTTCTTCCGATACGGCAACCCATATGGAGCTGTATAATAAGTACCCGGAAATCGGCGGCGTGGTACATACCCATTCCCCGGAGGCCACTGCCTGGGCCCAGGCAGGAAGAGGGATTCCCCTTTACGGGACTACCCATGCAGATTATTTTTACGGTGAGATTCCCTGTGCCAGAAGCCTGACCCCGGAGGAGATTGACGAGGCTTACGAGGTGAATACCGGAAAGGTAATTATTGAGACTTTCGAGGAGCGGGGGATTAATCCCATGCATACGCCGGGAGTGCTCTGTACCAATCACGGGCCCTTTACCTGGGGAAAAGATGCGGCAGAGGCGGTACACAATGCGGTTGTGCTTGAGGAAGTGGCAAAGATGGCTACCAGGACGGAGCTTATTAATCCGAAAGTAAAGCCTGCGCCGGATTGTATTAAGGATAAGCATTTCTTCCGAAAACACGGGGCGAATGCTTATTATGGGCAGAATTAATATGTAAAAATTCAAAATTCTGTGTTCCTGTCCGGGACACAGAATTTTGTAATTAACGGAAAAAAATCTTGACACACGCGGAGACGTGTATTATACTATATAAGTCTGTAAACAGTGTAGAAATGTAAGCCACAGCCCCGGCGAGCATTTTATCAATAAAAATTGGCAGAAAGAATAGCGTCCGGACATACGAGATTCTTTTTTGCCGGCCAGTTAGTATTTTTCATTAGAATCAAGGAGGAAAACCAATGAAAACATTTGTACCCAGTGCCGCTGCCATTGAGAGAAAATGGTATGTAGTTGACGCTGACGGAATGACATTAGGACGTTTATCATCTGAAGTTGCTAAAGTATTAAGAGGAAAGAATAAACCAATCTTTACACCCCACATGGATACAGGCGATTATGTAATCGTTGTGAATGCGGAAAAGATTAAAGTAACAGGAAAGAAGTTAGACCAGAAGATTTATTATAGACATTCAGAGTATGTAGGTGGAATGAAAGAAACCACATTAAAAGAAATGTTAGCAAAACATCCTGACAGGGTTATTGAACTGGCTGTTAAGGGAATGCTTCCGAAAGGGCCTTTGGGAAGACAGATGTACAAGAAGTTATTTGTATATGCAGGACCGGAACACAAACATGCAGCTCAGAAACCAGAAGTTTTAACATTTTAATCGTTAGGAGGTAAATTACAGTGGCTAATACAAGGTATTACGGAACAGGAAGAAGAAAGTCATCTGTTGCCAGGGTATATTTAATGCCGGGAACAGGTAAAATTACAATTAATAAAAGGGATATCGATGAGTATTTAGGTTTGGAGACATTGAAAGTTATTGTCCGCCAGCCGTTAGTTGCAACAGAGAATGTTGACAAATTTGATGTTTTAGTAAATGTAAAAGGCGGCGGCTACACAGGCCAGGCCGGTGCAATCCGTCATGGTATTGCAAGGGCATTGCTGGAAGTAGATGCTGATTACAGACCTATTTTAAAATCAAACGGATTCTTGACCCGTGACCCAAGAATGAAGGAGAGAAAGAAGTACGGTCTCAAGGCCGCACGTCGCGCACCGCAGTTTAGTAAGAGATAATTCAAGAGAATATCGAAAAAGAGCAACAAATCCCGAAAACCTTGTGTTTTCGGGGTTTTCTTATGTTTTGAAATTCTATGAGATGCCTCAAAAACACACAAAATTTTATCGGTAACTAACAAGTAACTAACAGGTAACTAACAAATGAAATGTGGTCTTGCGCAAGACTTTTAGAATCTTATGTAAGACAATTTCCATAATAAAAAAGGACGAATCAATCGTCCTTTTTGCAGCAGTATTCAATGATACATGACCGGACATCCTTTTTCGTGCGACAGTGACATGAATGACCATCCTTGAATATGACATCATATCCGTCGTGCATATTTCCCTGTATTCCGGAAATCATTTCCCGGTTCTTTTCTGCAATTTGCATCGTGTCAAACATTCCGCACTGGTCTTTTCGGATTAAGTCTTGAATATAAGCGTTGACAGACATGTTTTTGCCGGATGCAAGTCCCTTGATGACTTCTTTCATTCCTTTAGGAACTGCGAGGTTTATTCGTTCATCTCCGAGTTGTTCATTTGTGGAGAGCATACCGTCAATATAGATATAAGACAGAGCACCTCCATTCATTCCCGATGTTTCATAGCCTATCTGTTCAAGAGCAGTGTCAGCGGATGCATATACAACAATGACGTTACCATTCTCCGTGTTACCGCTTGAATTGACAAGAAGGAATGTTCCGTCACCAGTGTCAGAATAAGAACTTCCGTCAAAGTCCTTTTCAGATGCAGATGTCTCCGTCGTAGCATCCGCTTCACTTTCCTCATTCTGAACAACGGGAGCATCCGTTTGTGTTTGGGTGTCAGTGTCTTTTCCTCCACAGGCTGCAAGGAACGAGCATCCTATAACACACATTACAATCAATAATCTCTTTTTCACGATAATACCTCCATTATTTATCTGAATTTTGCACACTGTACACTTTCCTTGAAGGGAGGTGGGCAGGATGCAGATTCGTTTGTGGGAAATGAGAACCGCAAAAGGGTTCACATTGATGCAGTTGGCGAAAAAATCCGGAATCGGGAAATCAACGCTCAACAACATCGAAAACGGAAAGGTGTCACCGACATTGTTTCAGCTTGAAATGATAGCGATTGCAATGAACTTGAAAATCACCGATTTGTTTGATTCCGAGTACAAATAAGAATAGTATAGCACAGCGAGACACGATGTCGTGCGTCCGGTTAAATATTTCCATAATCATGGAAATGCGAGCCGATTTTTCCATAATTATGGAAAAATGTGTTATTATGTACATCGGAAAGGGGTGGTGTTCCCTTGCATTACAAAGAGACTATCATTGAGTTAGTCGGAAAGATACGGAGCGAAAGAACTCTCAAGAGGATATATAAGTTCGTTCTGTATCTGTACACCCACGAGGCTGGCAGTTGAAAAAGACTGTCAGTCTTTTCTTTTTCTCACCTCTATAAATTTATCAATAATATTTTCGAGAGCGGAGAGTTCATTTTCGCCCAACCGTGCAAATGTCTTGAATAAATTTTTGTGAAATTCATTCTCTCCGGACATGATGCGGTCAATGCTCTCCATGATGTCGTCATCAGAATCGACGAACATTTCTCCCTCTCCGGTTGTCAACCATATGTAATCAACATTAAATTCACGGCAGATTGATTTTACATTTTGTTCTGTTATATTGCGTTTTCCCATTTCTAAAAGTGAAATACCGCCCCCGGACATTCCGATTCGCTCACCGAACGCATCCTGTGATAATTTGAGGGTTTTACGCAATACTTTCAAACGTTCATTCATGATTTCACCTCCTATGAAAAATAGCATATCACAAAAATTCGACAGAGTAAAATATAATCATTACATAGTCGAGAAAGAAATCGACAAAAGGAGGTGAGAAAGGAATGAGAAAAGATACATCGTTTTCGGATAGAAAGCTAACGGCGGATGAATTTTCACAAAAATATTGGAGAGGAGGAGAAGTCCCATACCAGTATCACACAGGTTCGATTGAGGACGGGAGAGATGAAAGAGAACAGTTTGTATTCAATAATATAAGAGCCATATGGGAGAGAATGAAAATTAACAATGAAAATAATAGCAGACAAGATGGGAAGATATGGGAAGCGATGTTAGACAATAAACGCAAGATTGAAAAACTTACGTTTATTGCCAACATATCATTAGCATTTGTAGTAGTAAGCACGCTATGGAATAAGAGAGGCTAGGAAAGGGGCAATATCCTTAAGCCCATTTTTAAATCGGTTTTCCATGTAATTGATTGTTCGGTCGGAGATGGTTATTTCATCAGCCAATTCATCACCGGGATAACAGTCGATGTACTCTTTTTCTTTGAGTGCCCAACAAAGGTCAGAAACGTCGTCGGAGGTTTTGTCGGGACAAAACAAATCTCTGACAACGTCAGAATTTTCAAAACGTCTGGCCTCTCTTAAAGGGAGTACAAGTTTGCGTGAAAGCATTTCCTTATACATGGAAACAAGTAAGTGCTTTTGCTCCTTAGTTAAATCGTCCATGTAGTTCACCTCCTGTCATTTATAAGATGGTCGCACATTTATTATATGGCAGGAGGGACAGCAGGACAAGAAAAAAGTGAGGAGGCGGTGACGGTGGAAATTGGACGAATATTGCCGACCGAGGCTGCGAGGATTCTGAACGTATCACCGCAGTTTGTGAGGATAGCGATGCAGCAGGGCAAACTCCCCATCGGAACGGCGATAAAAATGTCCTCAATATGGACTTATCATATATCAGAAAAACTCCTGCAGGAGTATTCGGGAAAGAATGTGGAGCAGGAAATCAAGAGAATACGGAATCGAGAGGAGGGAATTTGATGTCAAAGGAAGAAAGAAAGGAAATGATTGAAAGGCTTGCGGAGAAATTCGCATCGCTGCCGGATTCAGAGAAATCATTCATTGCAGGATATATGGCGAGAGCCGAGGAGGAGAACGCAAGGCGGGAGCAAAGAAAACCGGAACTTGCAGCACAATGTTTCTAATATGGCAGGAGGGGCAGCAGGACAAGGAGCAGGAGGAAAAAATCAATGAAAAAATTCAAGGTAGGGCATACATATCAGACACGGAGCATCGGCGACCATGATAGCATCTTTGAAATTATGGTCACGTCAAGAACACAGAAAACGGTCTCATACTTATACAACGGTAAGCAAAGACGTTCCAACATCAAAGTTGATGATAACGGCGAATACAAAATTATGATTTGTCATTAGAAGCAATCTACAGCGGCTTGCGGATGAGCCTTGCATCTGCATTTAATGAGCATGAATATTTTTCTTTAGATGATGTAATGGCGATAACTGGGGAGAGCCGGGAGAAACTTTTACAGAGAATAGAACAATGTCGGCAGGAACTGATAGAAGCAGGAGAAAACCCGGACGATTATTTTAAGTCTGTAGAACCGCAGAGGGCAGCAATCTATTACTTGTTACTTTTCACACCGTAGCCAGATATAAATAGGACGCATATCTAAACTGCATAGTTTTGCAACCCTGAAAATAT
>CANRJF010000035.1 GCA_947630855.1 uncultured Lachnospiraceae bacterium | reverse complement strand
ACGGGTCAGGCAAAACAGTTCTTTTTAAATGCATATGCGGTTTACTTCCGGTTTCTGAGGGAACAATTAAAGTAAAAGGCAGACTGCTGGGAAAAGAAGTGGATATACCAAAGAAGATGGGTGTGTTAATTGAAAATCCGGCTTTTTTACCGGAGTTTAGCGCATATGATAATTTAAGGATTCTTGCCAGAATTAATGGTGAGGTAAGTGACGATAAGGTAAAGGAAGTGCTGGAACAGTTTGGTTTTAACTGGAAAAACAAAAAAAGGGTGGGAAAATATTCTATGGGAATGCGTCAGCGCCTGGGACTGGCGCAGGCAGTGATGGAGAATCCTGATGTCCTGATTCTGGATGAGCCAATGAATGGCCTGGATACACATTGGATTGAAACAGTAAGAAATCTATTGTTGAATTTGAAAGCACAGGGAAAAACCATTCTTTTGGCAAGCCATAACAGGGAAGATATAGATATTCTATGTGACCGGATTATCCGGTTGGAGGAAGGAAAGGAATTAAAAGAGGTGTTGTAGTCCAGATTTTCTATTGCTTTTTATAAAATGTTGTGTAATAATGTAGCATGGTTGGTATCTGTAAAGGAACTGAACAGATACCATACATAATTGAATAGGAAAGCAACAGGTGTCAGATAAAAATCATATGTTTTTCATCTGGTGAAAAGGGAAACAGGTGTGAATCCTGTACGAACTCGTCACTGTATTTAGGGAGCATACGCCAATTTGCCACTGGGGAACCGGGAAGGCGGCGGCTGCGTTTATCTATAAGCCAGGAGACCTGCCTGCTGCTGTACATGAACAGTAGTTCAAAACCACGAGTAATTGGTTGTACATATGAAAAGCTGTAAGAGAAGCCTGCCTTTATCCATGGCATAAATATGGTAAAGGATGTTTCTTGCTGTGCAGGCATTTTCATTTTGTATCCATTTATTTCCATAAATGGTTTTTTTTGTGTACTTATGTCCCATTCAATAGTTACAATTCACGGTTTAACCGCAGGCGGTTATCCCCTGAATTGCAACTTCGCGAGCCCATTATAAGAATTTGCTACGCAAATTGGGGCTCGCTCACACTTGAATCATGTTCTGGGCCTACCGCTTGGCAAGTGAGCGGTTAGGCCATGAATGGCAGCATTCAATACAAAAAAACGGAGGAAAACAAAATGAAAAAAAAATTGGTTGTAATGTTTTTGGCAGTGTCGATGGCAGCAGGACTATTTGCAGGCTGCGGAGGAAGTAAGGAAAGTATGGAAGAAACAGTAAATGTAAACGAGGCACAGGAGACAAAAGAAGGTAACACAGAAGAAAAAGGCACAGAAGAGCCGGAAGAAACGGAAGCGGCAGAGGCAGCCTCTGACCAGGAAGCAGCAGATAATGCAGCAGCTTTGATTGATGCAATTTATGTGCAGGAAAGAACGGAAAATACGGATGCACAGTGCAAAGAGGCAAAAGAGGCTTGGGATGCACTTACGGACGCACAAAAGGAACTGGTTTCCGGGGAAAATGCAGATCCGGACTATTTCGGCAGGGATACCGGGGATGCCTCCAAAGATAACCCGTTAAATCAGGATGATATCGGCGAAAACGAAATACTGGCAGTGAGTTTTGGTACATCTTTTAACGACAGCCGTGTTGCCGATATTAAATCTATTGAGGATGCGCTTCAGGCGGCTTATCCTGACTGGAGTGTAAGAAGGGCGTTTACATCACAGATTATTATTAACCACATCCAGGCAAGGGATGGGGAATGTATTGATAATATGCATCAGGCGCTGGAACATGCCGTCTCTAACGGAGTGAAAAACCTTGTGGTAACCCCCACCCATTTAATGCACGGGGCAGAGTATGACGAACTTGTGGAGACATTGGAAGAATATCTGGATAAATTTGATACGGTAAAGGTGGCGGAACCTCTCCTTGGGGAAGTGGGTGCGGATGCAGCCGCTACCAATGAAGATAAAGAGACAGTGGCAAAGGCAGTTACCCAGGCGGCGGTGGCCCAGGCAGGATACGGCAGCCTGGAGGAATCTGCAGAAGATAAGGCGGCATTTGTATTTTTGGGACACGGAACATCCCATACGGCAAAAGTTTCATACAGCCAGATGCAGACCCAGATGGCGGATATGGGAAATGCCAATGTTTATATCGGAACGGTTGAGGGAGAACCGGAGGAGACTGCCTGTGAGGCTGTTATGGAAGAGATTGCCGGGGCAGGATACAAAAAAGTAATTCTCCGTCCCCTGATGGTGGTAGCCGGGGACCATGCCAACAATGATATGGCAGGTGAGGATGAAGATTCATGGAAAAGCATATTTGAATCATCCGGGAAATTTGATAGTGTGGAAACCCAGGTAACCGGGCTTGGCAGCATAAAGGAAATACAAAATCTCTATGTGGAACACACAAAAGAAGCCATGGGGGACGGCGGCATTGAAAAGCCAGCAGCCGGGGAAAGTGCGCTTATGGAAGACGGAACATATTCGGCTGATTTTAATACGGACAGCAGCATGTTTAAGGTAAATGAAACCTGTGACGGAAAAGGAACTTTAACGGTAAAAGACGGTGAGATGGTTATCCATATCTCCCTTGCATCAAAAAATATTGTAAATCTTTTTTTGGGGACGGCAGAGGATGCACAGAAGGAGGGGGCAAAGCTTATTGAGCCCACAACGGATACTGTCACATATGATGACGGCACTACGGAGGAGGTCAACGGGTTTGACGTTCCGGTTGCAGAATTAGACAAAGATTTTGATTTGGCATTGATTGGAAAAAAAGGAAAATGGTATGACCATAAAGTTTCCGTTTCAAATCCCCAGAAGATGAAATGAAGAGAAGCCGGCATAGCAGACGGAGAATATTTGATTGATGTGACCTTAACCGGGGGCAGCGGCAGGGCGTCAGTCATCTCCCCTGTCCGGCTTACGGTAAAAGACGGAGAGGCCATGGCATATATTGAATGGAGCAGCTCCAATTACGATTATATGAAAGTGGAAGACGAGATATATTATCCTGTGAATGAAGAAGGAAATTCCGTGTTTGAAATTCCCATCACTGTTTTTGACCAGGCCATGCCTGTGGCTGCGGATACAACGGCAATGAGCATGCCCCATGAGATTTCTTATTCACTGACCTTCCATACAGATTCATTGAAAAAGGCGAGGAAAAAATAAAAAATGGCAAAAAAAATATTATCAATGGTTTTACTGTGTCTGATGTTAATGATTTCTTTTGTATCCTGCGGCGGCAGGCAGGATACAAAGGAATTGGAGACAGACCGGGATATTAGTCCGTCACTTTCCTATGATTACAGCATGGAACTGGATTATGCACAGCAGTTTGCAGTAGATTATTATACCGGCGGCTATGCCTTGATTACAATATCAGACGGCAGCCGTTTTTTAGTGGTTCCGTCAGGGCTTTCGGCACCAAAAGAGCTGGAGGGGGATATTGTGGTGGTACAGCAGCCCGTTGAAAACATTTATCTGGTGGCGTCGGCAGTTATGGATATGTTCTGTTCTTTGGAGGCGCTGGATGCCGTTAGCCTCTCCGGTACAAAAGAGGAAAACTGGTATATTGAAGATGCCAAAAGCGCCATGGCGGAGGGCAGAATATCTTATGCGGGAAAATACAATGCCCCGGATTATGAAAAAATTTTAAATGCCGGGTGCAGCATGGCGGTGGAGTCCACTATGATTCTCCATTCCCCGGAAGTGAAAGAGGAGCTGGAAAGTTTTGAAATTCCTGTGCTGGTGGATTATTCCAGTTATGAAGAACACCCTCTGGGCAGGTCGGAATGGATAAAACTGTATGGCGTATTGCTGGGAAAAGAGGAGAAGGCCAAAGAGGCATTTGATGAGCAGAAAGCATTATTGGAGCAGGCGGTCAGCGGGGAAAAAACAGGAAAAACCGTGGCATTTTTTTATATTACTTCCGGTGAAACCGTAAATGTGCGGAAATCAGGGGACTATGTACCCCGGATGATTGAACTGGCAGGAGGGACTTATATTTTTAAAGACCTTGGGGAGGACGACAGTGCATCCTCCACTGTAAATATGCAGATGGAAGAATTTTATGCTTCGGCGAAAGATGCGGATTATCTTATTTACAACAGTACCATTGACGGCGGCGTGGATTCCATAGAGGAACTGTTGGAAAAAAGCCCTCTTTTAAAAGACTTTAAAGCGGTAAAGGAAGGGCGGGTTTTTGTCACTTCCCGAAATCTGTACCAGGATTCCATGAAACTGGGGACTGTGATTATGGATATACATACAATGCTCACAATGGAGGATGATTTTGATGAAGCATTTCAATATTTCTTCCATCTGGAATAAAAAAACAAAATACATTTTGCTTTTTGCCGGGCTTATGATTTTGGTACTTTTCATTCTGGGATTGAACATCAGTATCGGAAGCGTATATATTCCCTTTGGTGATGTGGCTGGAATTTTACTGGGAGAAAAAGAAAATGATACTTTTTGGAATATTGTGTGGCACATTCGTTTTCCCCGGGCGGTATCGGCAGTTATTTTAGGAGGAGCCTTGGCCTTGTCCGGCTATCTTCTTCAGACTTTTTTCCACAATCCCATTGCAGGCCCTTTTGTCCTGGGAATTTCCTCCGGGGCAAAGCTGGCCGTGGCGCTTATCATGGTTTTTTTCCTTGGAAATGGGTGGAAAATCAGTTCCTTTGCCCTGATAGCTGCTGCCTTTGGGGGCGCCATGTTTTCCATGGGGTTTGTGCTTCTTATCTCCAAAAAACTGAAAAGCGCCTCCATGCTGGTGGTAAGCGGGATAATGATAGGATATATTTGTTCCGCCGTAACGGATTTGGTGACAACTTTTGCAGATGATTCTGATATCGTAAATCTCCATAATTGGTCTATGGGAAGTTTTTCGGGAATTTCCTGGAATAATGTGAGAGTGATGGCAGTTGTCGTGCTGCTTACGGGCGGCATGGTGTTTTTTATGTCAAAGTCTATTGCGGCATATCAGATGGGGGAGGCATATGCGAAAAATTCAGGGGTAAATATTCGTTTTTTCAGGATAAGCCTGGTGTTATTGTCCAGTATTCTTTCCGCATGTGTCACGGCTTTTGCCGGCCCGGTATCTTTTGTGGGCATTGCCGTTCCTCAGATTATGAAGCTGATGTTCCACACGGCAAAGCCTGTTTTGATGATACCTGCATGTTTTCTGGGAGGGGCGGTGTGGTGCCTTATCTGTGACCTTTTGGCAAGGATGCTGTTTGCCCCCACGGAACTTTCTATCAGTACGGTAACGGCTATTTTTGGGGTTCCGGTAGTAATTTATGTGATGATACATGAGAAAAGAGAGAACCTTTAGTATGGAGCAATATTTTTTTAGGGCAAAAAAAATGACGGTGGGGTATGATGGCGTTCCTTTGATTTGTGATATTGATGTGGAACTGAAACGGGGGGAGATATTAACCCTTATCGGGCCAAACGGCGCAGGAAAATCCACGATTTTAAAAAGTATTATGGGACAGTTATCCCTTCTTCACGGAGCGGTGTATTTAGAGGGGGAAGATTTATGTGCCATGAGGGAGAAGGAATTGTCAAAGAGGCTTTCCGTAGTGCTTACAGACCGCGTCCGCCCGGAACTGATGACCGTTTGGGATGTGGTGGCAACAGGAAGAACCCCTTATACCGGATGGCTGGGGATTTTATCGGCAGAGGATAAAGAAGTTGTAAAAAATACCATGGAGCTGACAGGAATTACAGAACTTCGGGAGAAGGAATTTTTGACATTAAGCGACGGGCAGCGGCAGAGAGTTATGCTTGCAAGGGCCATTGCACAGGAACCGGAGATTCTTGTTCTGGATGAGCCCACCTCCTATCTGGATGTGCGGTATAAATTGGAATTTTTGTCCTTATTGCAGAAACTGGCAAAAAAGAAAGGGCTGACGGTTATTTTATCTTTGCATGAACTGGATTTGGCACAGCGTATATCGGACAAAGTGCTTTGTGTTAAGGGGATGTATGTGGAAAAGACCGGAACGCCGGAGACTGTTTTTAAGCCGGGTTTTATAAGCAGTCTATATGGATTTACAAAAGGCTCCTTTGACGAGTGTTCGGGAAGGGTGGAATTGGAGAAAGTAACAGGCACTCCCCAGATATTTGTCCTGGCAGGAGGGGGAGGGGGGATTCCCATTTACCGCAGGCTGCAGAGAGAGGGTATCCCCTTTGCCACAGGAATTTTGTGGGAAAATGACAGGGATGCGCCGGTGGCGGAGGCTCTTGCAGTAAGGGTAATAAAAGAAAGAGCTTTTGAGAAGATAAAACCGGAGACTTTTCAAAGGGCAAAGAAGGAAATTGACGGCTGCAAAAAAGTACTGTGCGCCATTGAAAAATTCGGGGAGTTAAACAGGGAAAATGAAGAATTGCTTTTGTATGCAAAAAGCCAGGGTAAAGTATGATGTGTGAAGGCCGTTGGCGAAAGTGAAGCATCGTGACAATTTAACAGACTTTACATTTTCCATATAATCCATTATAATGAAGTTGTAACAATGAATGCAGATTATTTGAAAGTAGGTGGTTATATGCCAACTGAAAAGGAACTAAATGTTAATCTTTTGGACAAGTTAGATTTATTAGAAAGATTAGAAATGGCAGATAATGAAGGCGGGTACGAAAAAATAAAGCAGCAGCTTGCATTTGAAAAAAAATGTATTGAAAGAAAACTTTATCAAAAACCACCGATTACAGAAATATAATGGCAGCTAAATATATTTATTGCATTAAAAAATCTTCACAAGTAAGGGACAGGCGGTCAGTCTTTCAAGGCTGACCGCCTGTTGGCAGTATTCCCTGCATATTTATCCAAGCCATTGGTTCAAAACCTTAAACAGGTGGTCAAGGTCCAGCGGCTTTGCAATGTGTTCATTCATTCCGGCTGTTTTGCATGCCTGCACGTCTCCCATAAAAGCATTTGCAGTCATGGCAATAATCGGCACTCTTTTGGGGTAGTCATCCGGCAGGCTGCGTATGGCCCTGGTAGCCTCATAACCGTCCATAATCGGCATCTGGATATCCATAAACACAATGTCGTAATAGTCTGCCTGGGTCTGGGTCATTTTGTCCAGGGCTTCTTTTCCATCCTTCGCATATTCGATTTCCAGACCTGCCATGCCAAGGATTTCTCCTGCGATTTCCGCATTCAGCTCATTGTCTTCCACCAACAATGCCCGTTTGCCGCTAAAATTGTCCTTCTGAATCGCCTTAAGCGCAGACAGGTTTTGCAGATGTTTCTTATTTCCAAGAATTTCTTTAAAAAGATAAACCATTTTAGATTTAAACAAAGGCTTGCCCAGGAAAGCATTGGCTCCGGCTGCCTTTGCCGAAACCTCAATTTCGGACCAGTCGTAAGCCGAAATAATAATAATCGGCACGTCTTCCCCCACCTGCCTGCGAATTTCCCTGGTAACTGCTATACCGTCCATTCCCGGCATTTTCCAGTCCAGAATTACAGCAAAAAAATCATTCTCCGCTTCGTGGCGGGCCACAACGCGTTTTACCGCGTCCTCTCCGCAAAGTACATATTCGCTGAGCATACCAAGGTCGTCTAACATTCCGCAGGTGGATTCGCATGCTGTCTCGTCATCATCCACCACCAGAATCGGCAGGTCTGCCAGTTTATCATAGGAAGCAGGCTCTTCACCTTCCTGAAGCTTCAGAAAAATAGTTACGGTAAATTTCGTCCCTTTATCCGGTTCGCTTTTTACGTCTATTCTGCCATTCATAAGCTGGACAATATTTTTTGTAATTGTCATTCCCAGTCCCGTTCCCTGAATTTTAGTTACGCGGCCGTCTTCAGCCCTGGTAAACGGCTCAAATAGACGGTCAAGAAACTCTTTGTCCATGCCGATGCCGTTGTCCTCAAAAACGATTTCATAGCAGCCCACATTTTTCCTGTGATATGGCTTTTCGGTAAGAATAAATTGTATCTTTCCGCCCTCCGGCGTATATTTAATGGCATTGCTCAACAGATTTAAGAACACCTGCTGGATTCGCTGGCTGTCACCAATGACTTTTTCATGCTCAATTCCCCTCACCGATACAAAAAACTCATGGTGTTTTGCCTCAATCTGAGGTTTTGCAATCGTAATCAAATCGTCCACCAAATCCGGCAGGCTGAATCCTTCGTTCTGTAATTCGATTTTTCCGGATTCAATTTTGCTCATGTCCAGAACTTCATTCAGCAGTCCCAGCAGGTGTTTGCTGGCAACCATAATTTTAGAAAGGCAGTCCGCCACCCGCTCCTTATCGTCTAAGTGAGTTCCTGCAATGGCGGTCATGCCGATAATGCCATTCATAGGCGTTCGGATGTCATGGCTCATATTGGCTAAAAAGCTGGATTTTGCCGTGCTGGCGTGATTTGCTGCCTCATAAGCGGCTTGAAGGGCCTGCTGCTGTTCTTCCTGCTTCCTTTTCGCCTCCGTAATGTCCGATGCCATAAACAGCCCGTGAATGTGGTCAGTTTCCTTGTCCTGGTGCATAAAGATAGAGACCCGCATGTAGGTATCCTCAATGGGATTGTAATATTCTGCTTCCGGGTTTGAAATTCCTTTCTCAAACTTTTCCACAAGTCCGGCGCAGGAAAAACAGCCGGTCATGTTATCATCTAACAGGCGGATTTTGTTTTTCTCCAGAAACGTGTCATTGAACCTGTCATAATCCACAGGAAGGGATAGCCCCAGCGATGTTACCAGGTTCTTGTTATGGGCTGTCACTACTTTTTCCCGAATCAATCCCTCGGTAACATCGAAAGAAAAACTGTATTCCGAGCCCTCCACCAGCGCATCCCGGTACTGCTTCCGTTCCTGTTCCAGTGTCACAAAAAGATGCTCATTCACTCCCTCCGCAAGGGGTACGCTGAAAATCATTTTGCATAATTTTCCCAGCTTCATCAGCACTGCTTTTTCTTCTTCCGTCCAGGTATGGGGCGTAAAGAACTGAAAACCGATAGAGCCGTCGTAGCTATGTATTTTTTTTCTGACAAACCCATAATGGATAATGCAGTTTGATACCTCATAATCTTTTGCCGAATCCACATTAAACCCACAGATGGGGGAATCGTCGTACATGTGAAGGGCTTTTTCATAATCCTCTCCTTTCAGTTGTATATGTACACCCCGGTTATCATACTTCGGCTTGCTTACGCTGGCATATTTATAGGTGAAAATATTGTTCCATTTGACTTTTTCCAAAATATAAATTACGTCAAATCCGTACTGCTCCCGAACATAATCCAGCAGATCCTGAAGCTGTTCACTTATATCATCCGTTTCTACCACAACTGCCATAAATCGGGCAATAGCATCGTCTACTCTTGTTTTCATAGATAGTCTCCTTAAAATTGTTAAAAAGTAACTGTTTTGTCAATTACTGGCTGTCTGATGTAATCCTGTTTAATATACCATCAACATTAATTCCAGGATGGGTTGCATACATTCTGCAAATCTGCCCTGCCAGCTCCTGGGATATTTTCTGCCTTCCGGCAATCTCCTCCACGGGAAATCCTTTATCCATATCCTTTATGACTGCCTTCACTACTTTCGCCATATCCAGTCCGGTATTCCCGGCGCATACGGCAGGCTCTGCATGTATGTCCTTTCGGATAATCTGATATGTTCCGTCTTTGCCGATTTCTATGAGCGCCATTGTAACGGGAAGGGAAAACCTTCTTCTTCCGCAGCTCCCGGGATTCAGCCAGATTTGCCCATTTTCCTGTTGATTCACATATTTATGGGAATGGCCAAAAATTACAATATCCGCATTTTTACTTGCTTCTTCCATATCTTTTTTATTGTGCACAACGTAAAAGCGTATTCCGCTTATGGTTATGGAAAGGGTTTTTGGCAGTTCCTCTGCCCATTCTTTATCTGCATTTCCCCTTACCGCATACAGCGGGGCAATCCTTTTAAGCTCATCAAGCACGGATTTTCTGTCAATATCCCCTCCATGTATAATGGCATCGCAGTTTTTTAAAATATCCTTCACTTCTTCACGGATTTTTCCGTGGGTATCGGATATTACTCCGATTCGGTACATTTTTCATTCACCCCGTTTCAAATTTACGTTCTGTATGCTTGGTGGGAAACAAAGATCATGTCTCCTTAGTGTATTATATCAGATGTTGAAACTATCATAAACTGAAACTTATATAAATGCAAGCTGTTCGTGGCTGGGGAGTAAATCTTTTTCAAAACCAGAATTAACTTCTGAATAGAATTTTTTCTGCTCCGGTACAGGCTTTTATATCTTTTTCTGTTTTTTTGTATAAATCACGAAATTTTTTGGGGCATGTAATCATAAGCTCCGGTATTGCCTCCTTCATCGACATCTGTTTTTCCGTCTTATTTTTACGCACATCAGAGATGATTCCTTTCAGATGTTCACCAAATTCAATATATAATCGCTCTTCATTTTTTACCTCCCAGGTTGTTTGATGTATGGATATTTCATTTTCATATTTTCTATAAAAATCCTGATAAATATATTCCGTTACATAAGGCGTGTAGACAGCATACAGTTTCAAGATGCCAAGAAGACTATAATACACTGCAATTTGTCCTGAATATCTTTGTTCTATACCGTGTTTTTGGGGCTGATATAATCTCTCTTTTGCAATTTCAATATAGTAATCACAAAAATCTTTCCAAAACAGATTATCAATTTCATGCCTTGCCTGACCGATTTCATAATCGTTCAGCAGATTCGCTGCCTTAAGCGTTGTTTCATTTACCCTTTGTAAAATCCATCTGTCTACGGGCAAAAGTTTTGCTTCATCATAAATAACAGGTTTTTCAAAATCTTCCAACTGCATAATGGCAAACTTTGCTGCATTATATAGCTTATTTATGAATCTTTTGGAAATTTTTAATTCCTCATCACTAAAAAATGTATCTGTTCCAAGCTTACTGTTAGCTGCCCAATAACGGATTGCATCTGCTGAATGTGTTTCGATTAATTCCATTGGAGAATCTGATGCATTATTCTTTGATTTACTTATTTTTTCACCTGGTTTTGCAAAAACAAATCCACTTATCATAATATCTTTCCAGGGTATTTTACCGGTATGATATAAACTTTTTACAATGGAATAGAATGCCCATGTACGAATAATGTCATGCGCCTGGCATCTCATGCTCATAGGAAAAATTTGGTCTGTTATATCATTTGCTTCCCTGTATCTGGCGTTTATAAGTGTAGTGACAGAAGATGTTGCCCATGTGTCAAAAACTGCTTCTTCCGGTATAAACTCGTTACACCCGCATTCACAAGCATGTAATGGCTGACTTTCCAAAGGGTTTACCGGAAGCTGTTTTTCATCTGCAAACATGGGTTTATTACACGCTTTACAATACCAAACCGGAAATGGAACTCCAAAATATCTTTGTCTTGAAATACACCAATCCCATTTTAAATTCTCTACCCATGATATATAGCGGTTCTTAAAATGCTTTGGATGCCATTTTATTTTATCGGCTGCCTTCAGAAACCTCTCTTTTTCTGATAACACATCTATATACCATTGCTTTGAAGGAATAAATTCAACATCATTTCCGCAGCGTTCATGGATAGCAACCATATGAGTGAGTTCCTCCTGTTTTACCAAAAGTTCCTTTTTACGTAAAAGCTCTATGATGTGTTCCCTTGCCTCTTTTACTTTCATTCCGCCGATAAACGAAACGGCTTCATGAATCGTACCATCAGGCATAATTATTTTTTTATATGGAAGTTTATGCTTCTCAAACCACTCAATATCGGCAGAATCGCCAAAAGTTGCACACATTACAGCGCCGGTTCCTTTTTCCATTGAAACAGTATCATCCGTTAATATTGGAATTTCAAAATTGTATAATGGAACAGTGGCATGTTTACCTGCAAATGATTGATATCTGTCATCATTAGGATGAACAAAAATGCATACACATCCTGCAAGTAGTTCCGGTCTGGTGGTTGCTATCAGCAAATCACCTATTTCTGTGCTAAAGTTTAAATAATTAAAAGTTGTCTGACATTCTTTTGTTTCCAGTTCTGCCTGGGCAATGGATGTCTGACACTCTGTGCACCATAGTACAGGGGATTCCTTTATATATGCTTTATTTGACTTTGCCAGTTTAATAAAAGATTTTTGTGATATTTTTTGTGATAAATCAGATATTGTCTGATATTCTAAATTCCAATCTACACTAAATCCTAATCGTTTCCATAAATTTTTAAATTCCTCTTCATATTTCCCGATTGTAAGCATACATTTTGACCGAAATTCACTCCTTGGCAATGTGTTTGCCCGAATATTTTCATCCCTTTCAACCAGGCGTTCGGTAGGCAGGCCATTATCATCAAAGCCAAAAGGATAAAAAACATCGTATCCCTGCATTCGCTTAAATCTTGCAATCATTTCCGCCTGTGTATAGGAAAATACATGCCCTATATGGAGCCTTCCGCTTACCGTTGGCGGAGGAGTATCGATAGAAAAAATTTTTTTATATTTTCCGTTCTGATACTTATAAATTTCTTCCTGCTCCCAAAATTTCTCTAATTCATCCTCCGCTTTTTGAAAATTGTACTTCTTATCCATATGGATACCTCCTGTAAAAAATATTTTACAAAACAGACAAAAAAACACCCTGAGCAAATGCTCAGGGCGAACTGACATGTCCGTGGTACCACCTAAATTCAGAAATACTTCTGCACTCATTACCATACGGGAATAATGTATAATATTCCGATATAGCTTCCCCTGATAACGGTGGGAATCTCCGTTGAAGTCTACTTGGATTATAACCAGAATATAATCTGTTCGGTTCAAAGCTCTAAGGCTACTTCCATACTCCCATCACGAAAGTTTTCACCAGCCACTTTCTCTCTGTTCATCCGGAATAGTATGTACTCCTCCTCGTCAATGCCTTTTGTCTGTAATAGTTGTTGATTATTTAATCACATTTTTTCCCTTTTGTCAATTATTTTTTTCGGTATAATTTCCTATGAGCAAAAAAAATCATCAATCCTTTGCTTAATCTTTTGTGGATCTTCTGTTTTCAGAATATAACCTGCCGGCTTCTGCGCCATAACCTTCATCACGTCTTCCTTTTCACTCTTGCCCGTCAAAAAGATTACCGGTAAGTCTTTTATTCTGACATTGGAACGAATTGCTTCCAGCACTTCCCGCCCGTCCATGTTTGGCATCTCATAATCCAACAGAACCAAGTCCGGATAATTGGATGTAAGGTATTTGAGAGCAAACTCACCGGAATTTGCAAGAATGATTTCATACTTATCGCCCAGCCATCCTTTTACATTTTTGAGCATGGCACCGGAATCATCCACTACCAGAATTTTCTTTTTCTGATGAGCCACCCCCTGCCTTAGAATATTGTCAATAGACTGCGCTGCTTCGATAACATTTAACGGTCTCTTGTATTCCTGTGTGATTCTTCTCCTGCTGATAATCTTTTCTGCTTCTATGATTTCATTCTCGTCTCCCACCAGAAAACAGACACGGTCCCTATCTGACAGCAGCTCCCTGATATATTCCATAACGGTATAATCTTTCACGAAAGCAGCATCCAGATAAAGAATGAGTACCTTGGCCTGTCCCGGCATTGATTCAATTGCATTCATTTCAGCAATAACACTGACCACCTCATGTCCCTTTTCTTTCAGATGTGTCATTAAGGAAGTGCTGATATACGTCTGTTCTTTTTGAATAATGGTAATTTCGCTCATTTTTTACCTCCTGATATATAAATTATTTATCTTCAATGCATCTTATCATTGCTTTACAGGTTTCTATCATTTCGCTCATGGCAAGATCTGCATAGAAAACCGTCAAATGTTCCATCTGCTCCGCACATTTCTCCGGCACGCGTACCTCGGCGAGTTCTCCCATCACATCATCTGCCGTGTCCATATCAAAGTTCTGTATGGCATTTTCCAGCATTTTCAGCTTCAAGACCAGATCATGTGTGGAAATTTCTTCCTTCCCGATATCCGCATTTTTGCTAAATGGTTTTAAAATCTCCTTATAACTGCGGTAAAGCGCAAGCACTCCCGGCGTTTCCCGATGCAGTGCCTCCGTATTTTCCTCGTTTCCGTATTTTTCCATCTGGTAAAAGCGTTCCGACAGTTCCATGGCTCCTATCATACGCGCGGTACTTTTCAATGCATGAACCTCAATAGTATAGTCTTTCAGCATACCGTCCGCAAGACATTTTTCGATTTTACCGGATTTCATATCAATGAGACGATAAAAATCGCCAAGCAGCTTTAAAAACAATTCTTTTGAACCGGAGTTTTTGATGCCCTCCGCTTTATCGATTCCTTTAATATCCGGTATTTCAACATCTTCTTCCTCAACCGCAGGCATTGTTCCTGAGGACTTTATAATCAGTTCATCCGGCAGCCAGTGCTTGATTCTGGCACAAATTTCCTTCATCTCAATAGGTTTTGCCACAAAATCATTCATGCCTGCCTCAAGAAATCCCCTGCAGGCATCCGCCATAGCATTGGCTGTCAATGCAATAATAGGAAGTTCGCGGTAATACGCACCTTCCATGGAGCGCACCAGCTTGGCAGCTTCAACACCATCCATAACCGGCATCATATGATCCATGAAAACAAGGTCGTAATGCTTGTTCTTAATTTTCTCCACTGCTTCCTTTCCGTCTTCCGCCAAATCAATCTTCATCTGTAAAGGTTTCAGCAGAGAAACTGCAACAATCCGGTTCATCTCATTATCATCCACTAACAAAACCTCTGCCTTGGGCGCAATGAAATTGATATATTCCTCCACCTGAACTTGTCCACCGCTTGCCTCCCTGTTTAATGTCTGGCAGAAATTCAGACTATACAGCGGTTTATTGACCGTAGTTACATAATCAAGATGGCACACCATCTGCATGGGATTTTGTAAAAAACAGACTGTCACATCCTCTTTTAACTTTTCCTTCACGAAATCCTGTGACAGATACGCCTCATCATCCGTAAAGAAAAAGTCCATATCCGGCTGTAGCTCCTCACCGACATATCTTACGTCATACTGCTCAGCCAGGCTCTTAAGCTGTTTCTCTGCAAAGCAGCTTAAAAGCCTGCCGCCGATAACAAGCTGCTGCCTTTCTCCTTTTAAAGCAGCAGCCTTTTCCGGTTTTACGATTTTTTGCGGGATAACAAAATAAAATTCGCTTCCCTTTCCGTATTCACTGCTTACCAAAAGTTCGCCGCCCATCAGTGATACCAACAGTCTGGAGATGGAGAGCCCAAGCCCCGTTCCTTCCTTACCATGGTTCTTTTTCACATCCACCTGCTGGAATGTGTCAAAAAGCTTTTGCATATCCTCTTTCCGGATTCCCTGTCCGGTATCCGAAATTCCGTACCGCAGCATAAGGACATCTCCCTTCTGCTCCAAAATGCGGATTTCCAGTTTTACCATCCCCTGAGAAGTAAACTTTACCGCATTATTCATCAGATTTACCAAAATCTGGCGAATACGCAGAGAGTCTCCGCAAAGGCTGACCGGAAGATTTTTGTCAATATCAAAGATCAGTTCAATTTCCTTCTCTCCGATACGATTCCAAAAGATCATGCCCATATCGCTGATCATGGACATAGGTTCATAATCCTCCTCCACAATCTCCATTTTCCCGGATTCAATTTTCGACAAATCCAAAATATCGTTTATAATTGTAACGAGTGCATCCCCTGAATTTTTGATGTTCATCAGATAGCCTGCTTCCTCCGGGGAATGTTCATTCCTCATGATAACCTCAGTCATCCCAATGATGGCATTCATAGGAGTGCGAATCTCATGGGACATATTAGAGAGGAACAGGGATTTTGCACTATTAGCTTCCTCTGCCTCCTGCTTACTCCGAAGCAAATCCTCGTCCTTTTCCCGCAGAAGCCTGACCAGCATCAGAGAAACAAAAAAGCAAACCGCTGCAGTAATCATGGAAATTACCATATCCGGTATCAGATAGGTGTTTTTCTCTGGGGGTACATACCCTGACACACCGCGGAAAATCCCGGCAAACCAAATACAGAGCATACTCACAGCCAGCATTCCCTTCGTCAGCTTCTCGTCCTCATATACTACCGTCATGCAGATTGGAACACAAAAAATGGAAAGTGTCGCGGGAAAGACACAGTGAATGGAGGCAATTACCCCACACATCAGTGCAATGGTAAAAATCGGCCATATGCTTATCAGATATTCCCTTCCGGGAAATGCCTTTCTTATCCAATGTTGAATCAGCAAAAGAGAACCATTGAGCATAACAGGCATTATGAGATAACGCCTGATATATACTTCCGGCGTATCTTCCATCAGCCCTAATACACTGAGCACAAAATACATGAGTATTTCCTGAATAAATACTAATACAAAAATCCAGATAGTCGTCCTGTAAAACTTATCCTTCCACTTATGTATCCTCTGTATCCTGTCATCCTGCAGCATACATTTCCCACCCCTTTACTTATATTTTCTACAAGGTAATCCTTATCATTTTGGTTCATTGAAGATTTGGTATGTTTTACCCATTTAATCAATTTTGTTTCGTTGACGCGTTTCTTTTTCTTTGCTGGATTTATACAAAAAAAAACGAAATCGAAGGAGATGAAAGTGTTGCAGATTGCCTTATACGATGATGAGACAACATGCCAACAGATAATGCAAGATATCAGAAAACAGTATATTCCCGCGAGCAACGAGCCAAGTGACTGCCTGCAGCGGGGGTTTGGCTTCGTCGATAACTGTTAAAGATTATATCATACTGAAAAGAATCAAACAAGAGAAATTATTCCCCCTGTCTGCAAATCTATTTCCGCAAGCAGCAAAACGGCTCCAAGGCGCTTGTATTCATAATTTTAATTGTGGAAAAAAAGTTGATATTTCTATTCGCTTTAGCAGTACTGTATGTTATAATGTGTATAGTTGTAACTGTTTGGTACCTTCACAGATACGTATAATTTTATAATTAAAAAGGAGATGTAGGATTTACAGTGAAGTAAATCCTATGAAAACAGATGGAAGAAAGACGAATTGAAGGACTTTGGGACTGCTCTTATTGCGGAGCAACGGGAATAAAGGCTCGTTTTGATGAATGTCCATCCTGTGGAAGTGCAAAAGGAAAAGAGACG
The DNA here is from genome assembly GCA_947630855.1 of uncultured Lachnospiraceae bacterium. GTDB lineage: Bacteria > Bacillota > Clostridia > Lachnospirales > Lachnospiraceae > Roseburia_B. Next base: position 13,155 of record CANRJF010000035.1, on the reverse strand, counting down.
GTATTTTATCTTCCCGATGACTTTGATGCTGCTGCTTTGACACAGGAAGAGAAGGAAAAAACAACCAATGAACCGGATTGGTTATGTGAATATTGCGGCGCCTATAACAAATCCACTGCCACCTGTTGCGAAAAATGTGCCGGAGACAAGACAGCAGCAAGGTTTAATTACGGAATGCTGCACCAGCTAACAGGAAAATTTTTTAAAAAAAAGTAATTGGAGTGAACATAAATGGCAGTACAGATAATTGCGGATTTATATGGCTGCAAGGAGATACTTGATGATATGGATGCAATAACAGAAGCTGCACATAAAGCAATCGATTACGTGAGTTCCCAAATTGTAGAGGAATGTATACACAAATTTAACCCCATTGGCGTCACGTACTTTGCGGTTATTTCAACTTCTCACTTTTCAATACATACATGGCCGGAATACGGCTATGCGGCAATAGATATTTTTTCGTGTAACGATATGGTGGCGGATGGTATTTCACAAATGTTAAAGGAATTGTTTAATGCAAAACGGATTATGGTTCGTGTAATAGAACGTGATATCAGCAGTCCGGATGACAATAATGAATAGACTAAATTCGGTAAATACCGATTCTATTATAATGAAGAGAGGTAAAATATGTCTTATAAAGTAGGTACGCTGCTTAGTATCAATGGTATGAATGGAAAGGTCATCGGATATATCACGTATGAAAACCCCGATGACGGATACAAAACCTGGACAGAATACCGATTGAAGACAAGTGGTGGCGAATGTTGGCTTTCCTGTGATGATGTTTATAATGAATATTCCATCTCATGGCCGGCCAATGATGTAATGGGGCAGATTGGCCCCGAATGGCATAAGGTAGATGAGGGAACCCAGGTGGTTCGATCAGCCGAAGGAGATGTGGATGTGGATCCCGGAGAGAGGGCTTCGTTTGTTGAATACGAGGATGCCGCCGAAGAACATACACTTTCAGTTGAAATCTGGAGTGATGGAACAGAGTTCTCTAAGGGAGAATACATAGAGAAAAGCAGCATTATCGAGAAGGGCTGTGAAGCTCCGGCTAGTCCTGCCCGAAGTACAAATATTATTGTGAAAGTGATTTGCCTGATTATCATTCTTAATATATTTCTCTGTATGATTCCTTCAATCAGTACCGTTTTTGGTGGTGGAAGCAGTATCAGTAAATATTTGAAGAATTCATCCTTTTATAATTATGAAACAACGATAACAGGCAACGAAAAGCAACAGGCAACGGTGTATAAATATTATACTGCAAGTTCAACGGATACTGTGGCAATGGATATTATTCAGGGGATTAAAGGGAATACAGAATCTGTTACGCAAAGGGATGATATGACAGATGAAGAGATAGGAATTCTGACCAAAAAGGAATACTGTCTTGTTTATCATCCGGAATCGGAGGAGGATATTGTTTATGTACAAGTATCCGACAGAAAATACAATTATACCTCGAATCATTCACCATACAGAAGCTCCAGTGCTACAACATCATGGTATCGTAGTCATTATTATAGTTCGGGATATTATGCGGATGCATCTTCTTATAAGAATATGCCTTCTGCATATTCCATGTATGACGGCGCGATTATCCATAATATTGGAAACGGTTATTTTGACAGCTATTCAAACTCTATTAAACAATCCAGCATTAACAGCCGTAACTCATCAGGCGGTGGATTAAGCAGCGGTAAATAAAACATTTATGAAAAAAGGAGAAAAATATGCTTACAATTGCAATTGAAACAGTAGTTTATCTTGGAATCGGACTTGTGATGATGATGTTGGGATACTTTATTATAGACCTGTTTATCCCGGTTGATTTTCCACAGGAGATTAACGACGGAAACAAAGCAGTCGGCTGGGTGTCTGCCGGTATTTATGCAGGACTTGGCTTTGTTATCCGCTCTGCCATTATTTCAAATACAATTTCAGAGGCAGCAGAGCTTTTACAGGGTGTAATTGATACGACAGTCTATGGGGCAATTGGTGTGGCTGCCCTGGTGCTGGGTTATTTTATTATTGATATATTTAACAGAAAATTCAATTTTAACACTGCACTGAAAGAAAAGAACGAAGCAGCAGGCATTATGATATTCGGTATTTTCCTTGGAATTGCATTTATTGTCAGCGGTGTGATTCAGTAATACTACAAATAACTCAAAGAAGGAAAAAACATGAGCAGGAAATACAGGCTCTTAATGCTGACAACCCTGATTATCTCAGGCTGTTCTATGTGTTATGAACTGATTATTAGTGCGGTAAGCTCTTATCTTTTGGGCAACAGTACTTTGCAGTATTCCATAACGATTGGACTGTATATGGCAGCATTAGGTTTTGGTTCTTATATCTCTAAATATTTAAAAAAAAATCTATTTAATGTTTTTGTTACAATTGAGTTAAGTATCGGTGTAGTTGGAGGTGTAAGCTCTATTCTGCTTTTCCTTTCAAATATATACATCTCCAATTATGCTGTAATGATGTATCTGGAAATTATTCTCATTGGTACACTCGCCGGTGCAGAAATTCCGATTATGACAAGAATTATAGAGAAGGATGAAAAAAATCTTTCTGTTACCCTGTCTTCTATTTTCAGTTTTGATTACATTGGTGGATTATTAGGCGCTGTTGCATTCCCACTTCTTTTGCTGCCAAAACTTGGATATTTCGCAACTTCGTTTCTCTGCGGCCTTATGAATATCCTTTGTGCCATTATGATTTTATGGCACTTTAAAGACAGGGTAATTCGAATAAATATTTACCGCATCCTGGCAGTTATACTTGCGGATTTCATGCTTATCGGAATGATTTTTGCAGACAATATCTCGGAGAATATTGAGGATGGTTTGTATCGGGACCACGTGATTTATATGGGGCAGACCGAGTACCAGAAGATTGTGGTGACAAAACACAGAGATGATGTGCGGCTATATATTGACGGTAATTGTCAGTTTTCTACAATTGATGAATACCGGTATCACGAAGCACTGGTTCACATTCCCATGAGCGTGGCAGATGATCATTCCAAGGTGCTGATTCTCGGTGGCGGAGATGGACTGGCAGTCAGGGAAGTATTAAAATACGGTGATGTTAATAAAATTGACCTTGTGGACCTGGATGCCGGCATGATTCGTATCTGCTCCACGAATCCCAATATTACAACGATTAATCAGGATAGTTTACAATCGGATAAGCTTTTCATTCACAATACGGATGCCTATGAATATCTGGAAGCTTCTAAGGAGCAATATGATGTGATTATTGTGGACCTTCCTGACCCGAATTGTGAGTCCCTAAACAAGTTATATTCCAACATTTTTTACAGAATGTGTAAAAACAGTCTGAAGGATTCCGGGGTAATGGTAGTACAGTCCACAAGTCCTTATTATGCAGCCAATGCATTCTGGTGTATTAATCAGACCATAGAAAGCGAAGGTTTTTATGTAAAGCCTTATCATTTGCAGGTTCCTTCATTTGGCGATTGGGGTTTTAATATGGCGAGTAAAAAAGCTTTATCCACAGATTTTCAATTTGATGTGGAGACAAAATATTTGTCAGAAGAGAATGTTTCGGGACTGTTTCTGTTCGGAAAGGATGAAATTGCTGAAAATGTGGAAATCAACCGTCTTACAAAACCGATTCTGATGGAGTATTACAATAGGGCCGTTGAATTGTGGAATTAGAAGATTTGCCTTTATGCGTTGAATCGTTTATAATAAAGCAATAAAATGAAAGCACGAAAGGAAAAGAAATGATACTTTGTATTGCATCAGCTCCATGCAGAGTCTGAGGAGGCTGCATGGAGGAACAGCATAGTGCTGGTATCCTCAGGCTTTGCTTCTGTTTTGAAATATTCAATACGAAAAGGAGCAAAGAAATGAAAAATATTAATAAAGAATTATTTGAGTTGAGGGATTTTTTGATTCTCTGGAGTACCCAGAGCGTGTCACAGCTCGGCAGCAGTATTACAACATTTGCGCTGGCTTTATGGCTGTATGAGAAGACAGGCTCTTCGTTAAGCACGGCAGCACTTACCCTATGTTCTTATGCGCCATATGTATTAATGAGCATATTTGCAGGAGCATTGACAGACCGGTTTAACAAAAAGAAGACCATGCTTGGATGCGATGTGTTTGCAGCAATATGTACGATCATTGTATTTGTGCTATTTAGTACAAATCGTCTGATGGTATGGCATTTATATGTTTTAAATGCGATTTCTGGTTTAATGAATACAGTGCAGCAGCCTGCCTTTGAAGTTGCTATGACACTTATCATTCCCCATAAGTATTATCAGAAGACAAGCGGACTTCGCTCCCTGTCAGGCTCGCTGATATCCATATTAAATCCTTTGATTGCCACATCATTGTATTCATTTGCAGGGCTTAATGGTGTAATAGCGGTTGATATTGGAAGCTTTATAGCTGCATTTTCGGCGTTACTGTTTTTTATTAAAATTCCGGAAAACAAAAGGGATAAGAGAGAAGGTGTACTTAACCTTACAAAAGAAGGGCTTGTGTTTTTGAAAGAAAATCCACTGATTATGACACTGATATTATTTATGGCGGGTGTTAATCTGGTGGCGTCAGCTTTTGATGCAGTTTTGCCTGGTTATGTGATTCCTAATCCGAAAGGCGGAACGACTGTTCTTGGAATTGTTACATCCTGTTCTGGTGTTGCTATGATTATCGGCAGCCTGACTGCATCAGCCTTACCAAAACCCAGGGACAGGGTAAAAATCATTTATCTGACAATGCTTTTTTCGCTGGGAACTGAAAATTTTTTGCTGGCATTTTCAAGAGAGCCGGTATTATGGTGCATTGGGCAGATTATTGGATGGGTTCTTGTACCGGTTATGAATACAAATTTGGATGTGATTTTTAGGACTTCCATTCCGGTGGAACTGCAGGGGCGTGTCTATGCATGCCGTAATACGCTTCAATTTTTCACTATTCCCATAGGATTGTTTTTAGGTGGTTTTATGGTGGATAATGTATGTGAGCCATTTATGAGCGTATATGGCGGTTTATCAATTCTAAAGACACTCTTTGGCACGGGAAAGGGTTCCGGCGCTGCACTTATGATGTTTGTGCTTGGTGTAAGCGGAAGTTTCATTTGTATTATTTCAGGTAAGAAATTGAAGAAGTATCAATATAACGAAAAGTGAATAAGCTGCTAAACAGATAAGAAAATTCTTGATTGTTGTAGAGGTTGTTAGACAGTCTTTTTCTAACAACCTCTTGTTTATGCTTTTATTCTACAAACTGAAATTTTCAAGTGTTCGACTAATTCAAATTGTCTTTCTATCAACTCGGATTCCTTGTCATCTATTATTTTATAGTTATTCGGAATATACAACTACCAGCCCCATTACGAACAGTTTGGATGGTTTCAACATGAATATCTCTATCTGGAAGCAATTGTGAATACAAGAAAATTAGAGCATGTCTTGAACACTCACATTGCCCATTGCCATCATCATTCTTCCAACATATACATCTGTGATAACCTGTTTCGTATATATGTCCTACTTCAATTACTTTTCTATAAAAATCGTCATCTCCCGTATCATTTGAAAACAATACATCAAAATCCCTGTTACATTCGATAAATTGCTTCTGATATTGCTTTAATGTTTCTCCGCCGACACAATCAATGGCACATTGTTTACAACTAGTATTCACATTTTTTCCTCCATAACTTCAAATTTGCCGATTTGATTATATCATATCTTTATATGGAATCATACAATTTTTTTGAATTGAATTATGAAAACATAGCGGATTTCATTCAAACAGAGTTTAAGGTATTATATGCCTGTTGGGACGAAGAAATAAGCGACAATGGCAAAAAGCACATACACCTTTACATGGAACTTGATCATAAAGTAAGATTCAGCACAATTCAAAAGAAGCTGACAGGGGCACATATAGACAGACGATACGGTTCCCCAACGGAAGCGAGACAGTACATAGAAAAGCCGCTTGGTATGCTATTTAAGGGAAAAGAGAAGTCGCATACAGTAGTAAAGCCTATGCAGGAATTAGGCAGTGAGCAAAAACGGTATAGAGAATTTGTAAACAGCGATTCTGTTGTTAAGCATACCAATGCACAAGGGAAAACGAGTATTTCTGTAAATCGAGAGGTTTATTACTTGTATGGTCCTGCAGGTTGTGGGAAAACAGAGGGTGTCAAAAGGAAATATGGAGATGATGAAGTGTCTCAAATCACAAATTTAAAATACGATATGAAATTTGATGACTATAAAAATAACAGTGTTCTCCTATTTGATGAATTTTATAGCCAACTTTCCATACAGCAAATGTTGAATCTATTGGATAACAAGATTACAAAGTTGCCATGCAGATATGAAAACAAATATAACTAATCGAAATCTATTGTTTTGACAAGTAATAACCGATTTGAACAGCAATATATAGACGAACAAACAGATAATCCCGAAACATATACCGCATTTTGCAGACGTTTTACAGGCGGAATATGGGAAATAATGGGGAAACCTTAGTAAAATCAAGGTTTCCCCATTTTAATCCAATGCGGAAGATGGGACTTGAACCCTGGGTAAACTGGCAAAGAATCCAGTAAAATCAAGGTTTTCAAACTTGCTTTACAAAAAGTGACCAAAAAAGTGACCATTATGTAAAAATATGCAGGAAAGGAGTATCTTGCACATATGTTTAGGACATTAGCATAAGTCCTTTATCTATTGTAGAAATATGATGGATGAAGGACTTATTTTAGTGCCTTAAAACTCCTCTATGAGCCACACAGAGCATCACAACACTATTCTACGGTGAATTATTTACTACATAACTTAAAATAACGATTTCATTGACAAATTAAATCCAAAGAAGGAGGAACAAAAAAGCATGGCAACACGCATAAGCAACATGAACGAATTAGTAAAAGCACTACAACCTGTAATGATGGGCTTAGTAAATCAATTAGCAGATGAGGTATACGAGACATTAAACTATTTCCTGAATGATTATTACACAGGTTGGACACCTTCAAGCTACCAGAGGACAAAAGATTTTCTTCATTCAGCAGTAAAAACAGAAGCAAAGATGATAGGAAATAAATGTGTAGCATCCGTATATATTGATTATGATTCCATGGATGATTATGTAAATGCTACGGGATTTCAAGTGGCACAATGGGCGAATACCGGTACACATGGAGGATTATCAGTAAACCATAAGCCCCATGTATGGGATGATACAATGGACAACACTATCAATAATGGCAGTTTGTTAAAATCAGCAATCGAATATTTAAAGAGTAAAGGATTTTCAGTAAGGGCATAAACAGGGAGGTACATATGGCAGTCAATAGAAAAGAATTTATAAACCGTATGGCTGAAAACGGTCAAGTAACGAAAAAATCATGCAGGGAATATTTAGACCTGATGTTTGATACGTTTTATGAATTATTGGAAGAAGGGGAGGAAATTAGATTCTATGGGATTATGAACGCAGAAGCCAGAACAACGCCAGAGAGGGTGGCAAGGAATCCGCAGAATGGAGAAGCATGTATTGTGCCGGAACACAAACGAATCAAAATAAAAGTCAGTGAGACAGTGCTCAGGGATCTGAATGAGTAGAAGAATTGGAGGGTAAGGATTAATGAATAAAGTATCAAATTGCAACGAATGCGAATATCTGAAAATGTATGATTATGGTAATGAAATTTATTATTGTGACCATGCAGACAGAACTGACGACATGGGAAAATTGGGTGTGGGTGAATTGCCAGAGAAAAGCCCTGAGTGGTGTCCGTTGAGAAAAAAGATTCCACATTAAAGGTGGAATCCGTTTATTATACTATTTATTACTTCTGGTCTTGTGACGATAGTTTTAACAATTTCCATTGCAATCATATTGAGGGCGGTTATAGAAGTAGCACCAATCTTTTTTGCTCCAGATTTTGTCGCATCCCAAATAGATTGTTTGCGAATATTATTGAGAAATTGATGTCCATTCCATGTAATGTCTGAAATTGGAGCATAAAGAATGGTATTATTATTTCCACGTGCTTGTTTATTAGAGGTTATAAACCCTACTTCCAATAACTTTTCAATAGCATAATTAACGGAATCTGTATCATAATCATGTTCTTTCGATAAATCATCAGCAATAGTTTTAAATGTAATTTCGCTATGTTCTAATCCGCAATCATATCTGTCAACATAACCTAAATTGGATTCAAGATATAATAAAACGTCACGTACGCATTCTGGATCTAATTTCATATAAATAATCCTTTCAGAAAGTTGGTGAAAAATGAATAACAACAATATAGTCGATGCAGTTGCACAGTCAAATCAACAAATGGAAAAAGAAAATTACATTGCCAATATGCTTGTAAGAACATTATATTCTAATCAAGTTGATAATTCTGAATGTTATAGGATTATCGAACTTTTTAAGAAAAAAGTATTAGGAGCAAATGCATTATAGAAATTATAACACTAACAAACTTAAAAAGATAGTAAGTTTTAGCAAAAACCGGATTATTCGGATGAAGCAGATAATGAATCTCATGATAATAGTAATCATGGGATATTTTGTGTTACAGGAAATGATGATTTGTATTGATGGTGGTTCGATAGAATTGACGGAGCCGGATATGGGGTATCAAAATGCTACCTCATTAGGGGTATCGCATTTCACGATATCCCTTTGAAGGGAGTTTATACTGTAAGCCTCCTTATTAGGGCTACCCTGTTTTAAGGTAGGTATCCACCATTTAAAGGGTACACATTTAGAGCGTATCCTTTAAAAACTACGGTTATTCGCTGATTAGTCCGATTGGACAATTTGTCCATCTGAGTATAGGTCACTGTTAGTTACCTTCGTTGTAAAGGGGGCACATTGCTACCTTAGAAGATTCAATACGATTTCGGTTCAAACAGCTTCCGTAAATATGGAAAGTGTGTCCATCATGGACATTTGTTGTATGGGGTGTACAATGGCTGTGACACTATGATTCAACGCCTGCTGCACATGTAAATCATAAGGATATCGGTATTTTACCGTAGCCTCGTGAGACGGTGGTTCTGGACAGATTAGACCACAAATGGTCGAAAGATTCCTAATCATTCATTTTGGATGATTAGAAACTTGCAATATGAAAGTTTGAATCCGACATTATGTATGAGTGAATGTATTGGTAGTAGAACGTTTTGTTATAGCTAACGGAAGTGGTTTAAAAAAGATTTCCGTTCGTTTCAAAGCGAACAGTTTAAAAAATTTATTTCTAAAACAGAAGATTTTGCAAAATTGAGAAACCGCCATTAAGGCAAAAACAATTACAACTGAATATACAAATTATATCAGGGAGCCAGTTCTGTGCTCTCTTTTTAGCGTTCGTATCTAAACGAATGTTATCTATTATCAAATCGAAAAGGAGTATCTAAAATAAAAATGAGTAGTAAAAAGAAATTAGAACAAAGAAAAGAATTTAAGAAATATCTGTCCATAGCAGATAAAAGAGTATTGGATATTAAGAAATCAGGAATAGAGCTTATTTACAATGACGAAATATTTGTTTTGGTAAATGGTACGAATAATTACTGGATTAGTAACCGTGGGAGACTGACAAATAATCTCCGTGGCAATTTCTATATGCATAAAACAGGTTATGCACATTTTACCCTTAGCGGATCGAAATTTAAAATTGAAACGTATACAGATAAGTTAGTAGCAGAACATTTTCTTGAAAAGCCTGAGAAATGTAATAGGATATGGCATATTGACAGGGACAGGAATAATTGCTTTTACAGAAATCTTGTATGGGTGAATGATGAAGAATATATTGATTTGGAACGAGGTATTCTGCTTGTGGAGGAATTAGGAAGACAGCAGGAATATGTACCATATATTATTTTGAAGTCCAATACAGCGTATTCAATCTGGAATGGTATCTATATCCGGTGTTATAAAGAAAAGAATGGTTCGTTTATGTGTGATTCATGGCTTAATGACAAGGATTCTTTTGCTGAATGGTGGAGTGCGGAATACTATGAATGTGACGGTGAATCCATGGCAGTAGATAAAGATTTACTGTTTCCAGGCAATAAGGAGTATGCACCTGATAAATGTTGTATTTTACCGCAGACATTGAATACTATGTTGTCAAACTGTAAGAAACACAGACTGCCTAAATGGAAATCTGCAAAAATGGATTTGCCGCTTGGTGTGAGATATGACAGCAGCATGGAAATGTATTATGGAGAGATTAAGCCATATGGACATGATGAAGTAATTCGGCTGTCCTATTGGGGGACACCTGAAGAAGCGTTTGAGGAATATAAGAGACATAAACAGGCTGATATACTGATTATGGCAGACAAGTATAAGAATAAGGTGCCGAAGAAAGTATATGATGCACTGTTGAGATTTGAAGTAAAACCATATGTAGAAAATTAAGGAGGATTTTAAATTATGAGTGAAAATAAATATGGACATTTATTAGATAAATATATGGATGGCTGCAATAAGAAAGATTATAACGGAATACTGCAAAAAGAAGAGAAAAAGTATAAGGGTACTGAAAACAACAGATACGGTAATTTGTTAGAAAATGCAAAACCGGATTATAAATTGTATGATGACATGCTTAATGTTAGTGACATTTGCAGAGCAGCCAGGCAACATAAAGAGGAGGAAGAGCGTCAGATTCAGGCGAAAAGGCAGGAACGTATTGAGCGTGAAAAATGTGAAATGGATGAACGCATTGACAGGAATAATGCTTTTATAAATTCTTATCTTGAAAAGAAACAGGCAGAACAAGAAGCAGTTAGAAAGGCAAGAGAAGAAAAACGCAAAAAAGAAGCAGAACAGCAGGAATTATATAATAATATTGATAGGTTAATGAATATCAGTCCAAAACTTGCAGATGCATTTGTTGAAGTAAGAACACATACTTGGAAATAGTATGTATTTTGTTGATTATAAGGCATATCGGATTAAAAAGTCTGGTGTGCCTTATTTTTTTACGATATATGTAGAATAAGAGCGGTTTTTGTAGTATGATTATCTAAAATAGTCTTATATATAAAAAACTGATATTGTACAGGAGCGTTACATGGATTCAAAAATAACTGTTTTTATTTCATATTCTTGGGAAAACGAAGATCATAATAAAAGGGTAAAACTATTTGTAGAATTATTACGAGAAAATAATATTTATGTTTTATTTGATAGAGATATGCCTTTGGGGGAACGCATTACTGATTTTATGGAATTGATTGACAAAAGTGATTATGTACTTTTTATTTGTACACCAACGTATAAAGAGAAGTCAGATAAAGGAGTTGGTGGAGTTAAATATGAGAAGAATATTATTACAGCTAAATTGTACGAAAATAGAAACGAAAAAAATTTTATTCCGATTTTATTTTCTGGAACATGGGATACATCTTTACCAATTTGGGCTAAGGGTAAATTGGGAATAGATTATACTAAGGAATCAGATAAGGAATTTCAAAAGTTGTTATGTCATTTAGAAAAAAATGATTTGTGTGAAAATATAGAAATAGGAATAAAATCTAAAAAAAAAAGTGATTTTGTTTACTCTGATATTCCTTATGCAGATAATATTAATAATAAATGTATATGAGTATTATAAAAAGACTAGGGTGGTTGTTAAAAGAGATGCTAACATAATAGAAAATGATAATCAATTAGTTATGTCTGAATCAAGTTATGAAAATATCATAGAAGAAAAATCACAAAATGAAATCGTATATAGTCATTACAATGATTTTGACTCAGATGGAATATGTGAAATGTTTGCTATAGTTGGTGAAGAGGTAGATAATGATACGATAAGTGGTGAAATTTGGTTTGCGAATCAACAAGGAGCTTATAAGATAGAAAAGCCTAGGGATTACTGGAAATATCCAAGAGTTTATTTGTTTGGCAATGATATTTTTATAGCTTTTGAAGAATATTACACTACAGGATCAGTTACATATTTGTGGGGAGTACAAAATGGAAACCCATTTCAGCCAAGTTTGACTGAAAAGGCTAATGGATTTGCAATTAATAATTATAATGAAGTAGTTCTTACTTGTTCATCTTATGATGCTGTCAAAACAATATCTGATGATTGGAATGTGTTACCAGATGATGAAGTATGGACAGGTCATACATGGAATCAATACTATTATTATTGGAATGGGAATAGCTTTAGGGAATATGGTGCTATAGAGATTACAGTAGATGAATTGTTACAGATTGAAGGGACTAGTGAATTAATTGATTATATCAGTGATTTGGGAGCAACGATTAACCAAATATATTATAGAGCTAATAATGTTTTTCAAATTAACTATCAAATAGAAAAACGAGAAACGAATGTCACGACAACATTCTATAACAATATTATGTTTCGATATACAGGGGAAAAAGTTGTATTAGAAGAATGTGAGTTTGGCGATGGCAATATTTTGAGAGCACTTAATACTTCGTTAGCAGTATATCCAGAAAATTTTAGTATTGATTTATTAAACTCAAATTAATTTAAATCTATGTGAGGTATACTTATATAGTATGTACTTAAAAATTTCAGATGCAAATATACCCCCTGTATATGGTCGTATTATACAGATATCCCATTCTTGCTCTGTTATTAATGGTGTATGTTTAAATTCTGAACGGAATAACTGTAGGTGATAAGTTGGAAGAGTAATAGACTTCTACTCAAAATTCTAAGCTGTAAATTTAATTTCTGATAAAAATAAGGGGGATACCCTATATATAGGCTTTCTGATTTTCAAACGGAAACATACCCCCCCTATCTCTGCTTAAGGTAGTTCGGTAGGTCAAAAAAATGGGCTTGACATGGATGTGCATTAGATGGGCACTTTCACAGATTAAAGTCAGAAAAATATTATGTAAACACCCCCCTCATACCTTTTCCCTGCTGCTTCCTAACCGCACAGCGCACAGATTCAAAACCCATTATACAAACCATTTTACAACGCAATATTTTGCCCATTTAGCCATTTTTTTTAAGCCCATTTCAATCTCATACATGAGCAGATTTAAAGCCGAAATTGAGCCTTTAAACGTGCCAAAAACCAACAAATTTCACCAAAAGAAAAGG